>CAZZLX010000117.1:0-8711 GCA_964655235.1 uncultured Rhizobium sp. | reverse complement strand
CGCCCCCATCGCCGACGGCATCAGCGAGGAGGTCGAGGAGGAGATCACGCGGTCGGCCGGCAAGGCGGCATCGATTTTCGCCAGAAGCTCCTGCTTCAGGTCGAGGCGTTCCGGGGCCTGCTCCTGCACGAAGTCGACGTCGTCGACTGCCTTCACCGGATCGTGGGTGAAGGTGACGCGGCTCGGCGAGGCGTTTGCCGCGAGACCCAGCTTCTCCAGCGACGGCCAGGCGCGCTCGATGAATCCCTTCAGGAACTCTTCGCCCTTCGGGTTCGGGTCCTGGGCTGAGACCTCGTAGCCGTGAGCCAGAAAATAGGCGGACCATGAGGCGCCGATGGTGCCGGCGCCGATCACGCCGATGCGCTTGACCGAACCGAAGGCGGGAAGGGGCATGGAGGAAACCTCTGGAGGACGGATGCCGGATTCAGGACATGAGAAGCGGCTCGCGCAAGACGAACCGCCTCTTCATGGAAGAGGTCAGCCGCCCGGCAGCTTGTGGTTCTTGAACTCCTCGCGGAGCTTGATCTTGAGCAGCTTGCCGGTGGCGGTGTGCGGCAGCTCCTTCACGAAGACTACGTCGTCGGGAATCATCCATTTCTCGACCTTGCCGGCGATGAACTGCGTCACCGACTCCTTGGTCGGCGACTTGCCCTCTTTCGGCACTGCGATCAGCAGCGGGCGTTCCCCCCATTTCTGGTGCGGCAGCCCGATCACGGCGGCCTCCTGGATCTCGGGATGCCCGATCGCCATGTTCTCGATGTCGATCGAGCTGATCCACTCGCCGCCGGACTTGATCACGTCCTTCCGGCGGTCGGTGATCTGGAGGTAGCCGTCGGTGTCGATCGTGCAGACGTCGCCGGTGCGGAACCAGCCTTCCTCGTCGAGCGCGGCCTTGCTCGCTTCCTCGTCGTTGAAGTAGCCGGAGACCACGCCGGGCCCGCGCACCAGCAGCTCGCCCTGGGCCTTGCCGTCATGCGGCAGGCGCTTGCCCTCGGCATCGACGATCTTCATCTCGACACCGTAGAGCGCGCGGCCCTGCTTCAACTGCACCTGGATCTTCTCGCCCTCGGAGAGGCCCATGTGCTTGCGCTTGAGCGTGCCGGTGGTACCGACGGGGCTGAGCTCTGTCATGCCCCAGCCATGGCGGACGTTCACGCCGTATTTCTTCTGGAACGCCTCGACCAGCGACGGCGCGATCGCAGAGCCGCCCACCAGCATGCGCTTGAAGGTACGGAACTTCTGTCCGGTCTCGTCCATGTGCTTGATCAGGCCGAGCCAAACGGTCGGAACGCCCAGCGAGAAAGTGACGCCCTCCTCGTTGAACAGCTTGGCGACGCTGGCGCCGTCGAGCGCCGGGCCGGGCATCACCAGCCGCGTGCCGCTCATCGCCGCGGCATAAGGCACGGCCCAGCCGTTGACGTGGAACATTGGCACGATCGGGCAGACCGAATCCTCGGCCGACATGCTGAAGACGTCGGTGGCGCAGCAGGTGAGCGCGTGGAGGACCGTCGAGCGGTGTGTGTAGAGGGCGCCTTTCGGGTTGCCGGTCGTTCCCGAGGTGTAGCAGAGCGACGACGCCGTCAGCTCGTCGAAGCGTGGCCAGGCGAGCTGGTCGCTCTCGGCCGCGAGCAGTTCCTCGTAGCAGAGGAGATTGAGCGGACTCGATGCAGGCATATGCGCGCGGTCGGTCATCAGCACGAAGTGCCGGACTGTCTTCATCTGCGGCGCCAGCTTCTCGACCAGAGGCAGGAAAGTGAGGTCGAAGAACAGCACTTTGTCTTCGGCGTGGTTGAAGATGTAGATGAGCTGGTCGGCGAAGAGCCTCGGGTTGACCGTGTGGCAGACCGAGCCGATGCCGGAGATCGCGTAGTAGAGTTCGACGTGGCGGTAGCCGTTCCAGGCGAGCGTGGCGACGCGATCGCCGAAGCCGACGTCGAGCTTCTTCATAAGCGCATGGGCGAGCTGCTTGGACCGGCGGCTGACCTCGCCGAAGGTGGTCCGGTGCATCGGCCCTTCGACCGAGCGCGAGACGATCTCGGCATCCGCATGGTTCTGCGCCGCGTGCTCGATCAGGCTCGAGATCAACAGCGGCCAATCCATCATCCGGCCACGCATGGGCGTCTCCCTATCTGTGTGCTCCGCACCGGGTTGACCCCGGTTGCCGATCCGAGCCTAAATCAGCGCCTTTCCGCACCTCAAGGATTTGCCGACATGGCCGAAAGCCGGACCAACCAGCCGAAGATCGACGGCGAGGAGATTCTCGCCGGCGTCCGCCGCTGGATCGAGATCGAGTCGCCCTCGCACGACGCTGTTGCGGTCAATCGCATGGTCAGCGAGGTCGAGGGAACGATGAAGGAGGTCGGCTGCCAGACGGACCGCATTCCCGGCCGCGACGGCTACGGCGACATCCTGACCGCCCGGAGCCCCTGGGGCGGCGACGGGCCCGGCATCCTTGTGCTCTCGCACCTCGACACCGTGCACCCGATCGGCTTCCTCAAGGACACGCTGCCGTTCAAGCGCGAGGGCGACGTCGTCTATGGCCCCGGCATCTACGACATGAAGGCCGGCGCCTATCTCGCCTACTACGCCTACCGCCACCTGATCCGCATGGGCCAGAAGACCAAGCTGCCGATCCGGTTCCTGTTCGTGCCGGAGGAGGAGGTGGGAAGCCCGACCAGCCGCGCCCTGATCGAGAAGGAGGCGCGCAACGCCAAGTACGTCCTGGTGACCGAGCCGGCGCGCGACGGCGGCAAGATCGTCACCAGCCGCAAGGGTGTCGCCCGCTTCGTGATGAAGACCGAGGGCCGTCCCGCCCATGCCGGTGCTCGCCACGAGGACGGCCGCAGCGCGATCAAGGAGATGGCGCGCCAGATCCTGGCGGTCGAGGCGATGACCGACTACGGTCGCCAGATCACGACCTCGGTCGGCCTCGTCAGCGGCGGCACCGGCGTCAACGTGATCCCGCAGTTCTGCACCGCCGAGATCGACATGCGTGTGCCTGACCAGGCGACCGCCGACGAGATGTGCGCGAAGATCCTCGGGCTCAAGGCCGTCGATCCCGACGTGAAGCTGACGGTGACCGGCGGCCTCAACCGGCCGCCCTACACCAAGGACGCCAAGATCACGCAGCTGTTCGATCACGCGAAGAAGGTCTGCTCGGAGTTCGGCCTCGACCTCCAGGACGTGAAGCTGACCGGCGGCGGCAGCGACGGCAACTTCACCGCGGCGCTCGGGATCCCGACCCTCGACGGCCTCGGCGCCGACGGCAAGGGCGCGCACACCGACTACGAGCAGATCTATTTCTCCTCGCTCGAGCCGCGCGCCAAGATGTGGGTGCGCCTGTTCGAGACCTTGGAATAGGTGCGGGCGAATAGGTGGCGACGCTCACGACCGACCTGTGGATCGCCGCGCACGTGCGGCGCTGTGCCGTCGACGGGATCGGCGCCACGGTGGTGAGGAAGGGCGACCCGGTCGGGGGCGCCGTCCTGGTGAAGCTTTACCTGGCGGGCCAGGGCTGCCGCGTGATGACACGGATGACCGGCCTCGACGGCGAGCCCGGATGGATGGCGGCGCTCGGCGGCAAGCTCGTGCCGGAAGCCGAGGCCGACGCCTACATCGCCCGCCAGATCACCTACGACAGCGATCTCTGGGTGCTCGAGGTCGACGACCCGAAGGGCCGTAACCCGTTCGAGGGGAAGATGCTTTGAGCGCGGCGATGCCGGGCCCGGGCGACGGCTAGCTACTTGAGCTTCGTCGTATCCGGCTTCATCGCGCCCCAGAGCGTGCGGTAGGAGAGCTCGATCCGCTCGTCGGCGTACTGCTTCTGCTCGGGCGTCATCTTGACGTGATCGGCGAGCATGGTGCCGAGGCTCGGCAGCGCATTGCGCGGCACCTGGGCAGCCGGATCCCAGAGCTTCGCGCGCTTGAAGGCCTTGGCGCAGTGGAGGAAGGCTTCCTTCACCTCGATCACGATGGCCGAGCGCGGATGGTTTCCCTCGACCGCCATCGAGGCCAGCAGGTCCGGATCGACGCTGAGCCGCGCGGTGCCGTTGATCCGCACCGTCTCCTCGACACCGGGGATGATGAACAGGAGCCCGATATGCGGGTTCTCGACGAGGTTGCGGAGCGCGTCCAGCCGGTTGTTGCCGGGGCGGTCGGAAAGCGCCAGCGTGCGCGGGCCCAGCACCTTGAAGGTACCGGGCGGATCGCCCCGCGGTGTCACGTCCTGGTTGCCTGCGGCATCCGCGGTCGCCATGCAGTAGAACGGCGCGGTCTCAATGAACTGGCGGATATGCCGGTCGATGTGCCCGATGTCCTTGGCGATCACGACAGCTGACGGTTGCGGGTACGTCGTTTCGAGCAAGGCGCGGGCGGCCTGCTGGTCCAGCAGGGCGGGGGACGGCGGGGCGCTGTCGGGCATGGCGGGCTCCTCGAACGAGAGGTTTTACCCGCCATGACCCTGGCGTCAATGCGCGGGCCTCAGGAGACACCCGAGGCCCGCTAATTCTATGCGGCGCGCGCCTTGACGAAGAACTCGGCGACCTCCCGGCGCAGCGTTTCCGCTTGGCCGGCGAGTTCCTTGGCGGCGGCAAGGACCTGCGTGGTGGCGAGATCGGTCTCGCCCGCAGCCTCGGTTACCGCCCCGATGTTGATCGTAACCTCTTGCGTGCCCGCGGCGGTCTGCTGGACGTTGCGGGCGATTTCACCGGTCGCCGCTCCCTGCTCCTCGACCGCCGAGGTGATCGAGGTCGACGCTTCGCTGATCTTGCTGATCGTCGAGCCGATCTTGCGGATTGCCTCCACGGCATCGCGGGTCGCACCCTGGATTGCGCTTACCTGGGAGGAGATGTCCTCGGTTGCCTTGGCGGTCTGGGAGGCGAGCGACTTGACCTCCGACGCCACCACCGCGAAGCCCTTGCCGGCCTCGCCCGCGCGCGCCGCCTCGATGGTCGCGTTCAGCGCGAGCAGGTTGGTCTGGGACGCGATGTCGTTGATCAGCTTGACCACCTCGCCGATCTTCTGGGCGGCTTCGGAGAGCGCCTGGACGCCGCTGTCGGTGCGCCTCGCCTCGTCGACGGCATTGCCGGCGATCGAGGTCGAGCGCTCGACCTGCTGGCTGATCTCCTTGACCGACTTGGAAAGCTCCTCGGCGGCGGCGGCCACGGCCTGGACGTTCGCTGTCGCCTGTTCCGATGCGGCCCCGACCGCGGTGGCCCGACGCGAAGATTCCTGCGCGGTGCGGTTCAGGGACTCGGCGGTCGCCTGAAGCTCGGTCGCGGCAGCGGCCACGGCATCGATCACGCCCTTCAGCTTCGACTCGAACTCATTCGCCATCCGGCGATTGTCCTCGAGCCTGGCTGCCATCGCCGCCGTCGCGGCATTGATGGCTTCCGCGCCCTGACGGTAGCTGCCCGGCATGCCGCGAACGATGAGCTTCCGATAGAACTTGTTCGCGCGCGCATGCTCCATGGCGGCGGTCGCCTCGCGCAGGAAGGCGTCGCTGATGTTGAAGGCGCGGTTCATCGAGACGGCGAACGCGTCGATGACGCCTGCCTCGCCGAGCTCGATCAGGCGCGCCTCCATGTCCCCTTTCGAGACCCGGTCGGCGACGTCGGCGGCGGCCTTGAGGACGCGGCTGACGCGGAGCGCGTAGTAGATGGAGAAGGCCGTCGTCGCGGCGACGAAGGCCAGGAGGACCAGGCCCGCGAGGTCGGGATCCCGAAGCGCGGTCCAGACGACCGTCGCCGCGGTGGCGACGAGAGCCGCGATCGACGCAGCGAGCGCCTTAGACTGCGAAGATGAATTCATCATAGGACTTCCCCGTCTCGCGGATGATGGTTTCAAGCTTGGAAGCGGCCAGTGCGAGGCCTTCCTTGCGGTCGGCCGTCTGGCTTTCGATCGCGTGCAGCTCGCGGTAGATGGGCTGGATCTTGGCGACCTGCTGGGGGTCGGGCTTCCGCCGGTTCGAGTGGAAGCCGATGATGTTGCCCGAGGCGTCGCGGCTGGGCGTAACATGCGCGAACACCCAATAGTGGTCGCCGGTGGTCGCCATGTTGACGACATAGGCGAAGATCTCGGTGCCCGACTGGATGCGCTCCCACAGCAGCTTGAAGATGGCCCGGGGCATCTCCGGGTGCCGGATCAGGCTGTGAGGGGCGCCGATCGCCTGCTTCTCGGTCAGCACCGACATCCGAAGGAAGACCTCGTTCGCGTAGGTGATCTTCCCCTTGGAATCCGTCTTGGTGACGATGATCTCGTCGGCGTCGAAAAAAGTTTCCCGGCCTGTGGGCCGGACCGCTGTCTTGGCCATCTCGCACTCTCCGTGGCGAAGCTCAATGCGTCGCGACGGTAGAGGCGCAAAGTTAAAAACCGCTTTATGGACAGGCGGGCGGAGTAATTACCGCGTATGAAATTGTAACGGCGTGTAAACGCCGGCGCGCTCAGCGGCCGGCGACGGTCATGCCCTCGATGCGGATCGTCGGTGCGTTCACCGCCATTCGGAACTCGAGGTCGTTAGCCGACGTCATCTTGAGGAACATGTCCTTGAGGTTGCCGGCGACGGTGACCTCGCTGACCGGGTAGGCGATCTTGCCGTTCTCGATCCAGAAACCGGCGGCACCGCGACTGTAGTCGCCGGTGACCATGTTGATGCCGTGGCCCATGAGGCTGGTGACGTAGAAGCCGCTCTTGATGTCGGCCATCAGCTCGTCGGGCTTCATCTTGCCGGCGGCGAGGTAGAGATTGGTCGCCGACGGTCCCGGGGGCCCCGAGGTGCCGCGCGAGGCATGGCCGGTGGTGACGAGGCCGAGCTGGCGCGCCGAGGCGAGATCCAGCAGCCAGGTCTTGAGCACGCCATCCTCGACCAACGCCCAGCGCTTCGCCGCGATCCCCTCGCCGTCGAAGGGGCGCGAGCGGAGCCCGCGGGGCTTCAGCGGATCGTCGATCACCTGCAGCCCGGCACTGAGGATCTGCTTCCCCATCTGGTCGCGAAGGAAGCTCGTCTTTCGGGCGATCGACGGGCCGGTGATGCAGCCGGCGAGATGCGAGATCAGGGACGCGGAGACGCGCGGGTCCAAGACGACCGGCACCTTCGCGGTCTCCGCCTTCTTCGGGTTGAGGCGCTTCACCGTGCGCTCGCCGGCGCGACGGCCGACGGTCGCCGCCGCTTCCAGGTCCGTGCCGTAGACCGAGCTCGCGTAGTCGTAGTCGGTCTCCATGCCGGCGCCTTCGCCGGCGACGACCGAGACGCTGACGCCGTGGCCGGAGCGCGCGTAGGAGCCGGCGAAGCCGTTGGAGGCGGCGATGGCGATCTCCGAGCGCGACCACGTCGCCTCGGCGCCTTCGGAGTTGGTGACGCCTGGAACGGCGCGGGCCGCGTCCTCGGTCTCCTTGGCGCGGCTCTCGAGCGCCTCGGGGCTCGGCTCAGCGGGATCGTTGAGATCGAGATCGGGGAACGACTTCGCGACCGCATCAGGATCGGCGATGCCGCAATAGGGGTCTTCGGGTGCGATCTTGGCCATCGCGACCGCGCGCTCGACCAGCTCGGCCAGCGCCCGCGGCGAGGGATCGGTCGAGGAGACCGAGGCCTGGCGCTTACCGACCATGACGCGGAGCCCGAGGTCCTGCGATTCCGATCGCTCCAGCATCTCCGGCTTGCCGAGCCGCTGGCGCAGCCCGAGATGCGCGGACTTGAACATCACGGCGTCCGCGGAATCGGCGCCGGCCTTGCGGGCCTTGGCGACGAGGTCGGTCAGGAGGTCGAGCGAGGCGGACATGACGGTTCCGATCTGAAGGCTTATCTGGTCTGACGTGACATGAGCTTCGCGAACTCCTTCCGCAAGAGGAAGCCGCTGAGGCCGGCGATCGCGACCGTGCACGCGGCGATCTTGAACAGGCGGATGGAGATCGAGGGATCGTCGGCAAAGCCGAAGGGGCCAAACAGGATGATGATGCCGGCGAGCGAGATGGCCCAGAACGCGATCAGCGTGCCGACGAGGTAGAAGGTCCAGGGCTCCTTCTGCCTGGGCGGGGGCGCCGGTCGAGGCGGCGTCGCCGCCTTCGGTTCCGGATCCTTGGCGGTGAAGTGGCGCGCGAGATCGAGGCGGCCGATCCAACGGGCGACGAGAACGCCGGCTCCGATCGCCGCGAGCGGCACGATCGCGATCTTGAAGGGGATCGGCTTGCCGGTCATCGCCTCGACGCCGGCGATCACGCCGATCGAGAGCGTCAGCGTGGCGAAGCAGCCGATCAGGAACCCGAGGCCATATTGCAGGTTCTTGAGCACGGCCTACTTCCAGATCGGCTTGCCCGAACCGGGGAGGCCGTATTCGCTCCACCGCTTCGTCACCTGCTCGATCACGTCGTCGGCCATGCGGATCTTGCGGCCCCATTCGCGCCTGGTCTCGGGCGGCCACTTGTTGGTGGCGTCCAGCCCGATCTTGCCGCCGAGGCCGCTCTCGGGCGAGGCGAAGTCGAGGTAGTCGATCGGCGTGTTCTCGACCACCGTGATGTCGCGGGCCGGGTCCATGCGCGTCGACATCGCCCACATTACGTCCTTCCAGTCGCGCGCGTCGATGTCGTCGTCCACGACGATGACGAACTTCGTGTAGACGAACTGGCGCAGGAACGACCACACGCCCATCATCACGCGCTTGGCGTGGCCGGCGTAGGCCTTTCTGATCGACACCACGGCGATGCGGTAGCTGCACCCC
>CAZZLX010000116.1:0-8824 GCA_964655235.1 uncultured Rhizobium sp. | reverse complement strand
GAAGGTGCCGCTGAAGCCGTTCTGCGGCGTCATGGGCGTGGCGCCGCCGCCGGTCTACGGCCAAGTCGACACGATCGTGCCGCGCGAGTATGGCGGCAACCTAGACAACAAGGAGCTCGGCGCCGGCTCTACCCTGTATCTGCCGGTGTTCGCGCCCGGCGCGCTGTTCTCGACCGGCGACGGGCACGCGGTGCAGGGCGACGGCGAGGTCTCGATCACCGCGCTCGAGACCGCGGTCTCAGGCACCTTCGAGCTGATCGTGCGCAAGGACCTCAAGCTCAAGTTCCCGCGCGCCGAGACCCCGACGCATTTCATCTCGATGGGCCTCAACGTCGATCTCGACGAGGCGGCGAAGCAGGCGCTCCGCGAGATGATCAAGATGATCTGCGAGAAGCTGAACGTCTCCGCGGAAGAGGCCTACATGCTCTCGAGCCTCGCGGTCGACCTGCGTGTGACGCAGCTCGTCGACGGCAACAAGGGCATCCACGCCATGCTGGCGAAGTCGCTGCTCGCCGGCCGCTGAAATTCATCCCAAGGAGTTCCCGAACGTGACCCAGCTCTTCTCGCTCGACGGCAAGGTGGCGCTCGTCACCGGCGCCTCCCGCGGCCTCGGCCGCGCCATGGCGCTGGCGCTCGCCAAGTGCGGCGCCCATGTGATCGTCAACGGGCGCAACGAGGCCGGCATCGAACAGACGATAAAGAATATCGCCGCTGCCGGCGGCAAGGCGACGCCGATGGCGTTCAGCACCGTCGACATTGCCAAGGCGGACGCGGCGATCGACCGCATCGAGAAGGAGCAGGGCCACCTCGACATCCTGGTCAACAACGCCGGCTACGGGAACGCCAAGACCGCGACCGAGGCGACCAACGACGAGTGGAACGAGATCATCGAGGTCGACCTCAACGCCTGCTTCCGGCTCGCCAAGCGCGCCTCGGTCGGCATGATCCGCCGCGGCTGGGGCCGGATCATCAACATCTCGTCGATCAACGCGCACATCGCGCGCGAGGCGAACGCCAACTATTGCGCCGCCAAGGCCGGGCTCGAAGGCATGACGCGCGCGATGGCGGTCGAATGGGGTGCCAAGGGCGTGACCGTCAATGCGATCGCGCCCGGATACATGATGACGCCGGAGAACATGGACACGCCGCTTCGTGCCGATCCCGAGAAGCGCGACTGGTTCGCGCAGCGCACCGCGCTCAAGCGCTGGGGCCAGGCCGACGAGCTCGACGGCGCCGTCTGCTTCCTCGCCGGCAACGCCTCCGCCTATGTTACCGGCACGACGATCATCGTCGACGGCGGCATGAGCGTGAAGATCTAGGCGCGACCGTTTGCATGCGGCTTTAGGGCCGCGACGATCGTCTCGTGGGTCGGGACCGGCACGCCGAGCTTGCGGCCGAGGCGGACCACTGCGCCTGAAAGCCAGGGCAACTCCAGCTTCGCGCCGCGCTCGAGGTCGTGCAGCATCGAGGCCTTCATCGTCGCCGGTAGCTGCATCATGAAGGCGACCGCCTTCTGGGCATGATCGTCGGCGAGGGCCACGCCGTGCGCGCGCGCGACCGCGGTGCTCTCGCCGAGCGCCCGCTCGATGAACAGGCGGCCGTCCGGGTCGTCACGGATGGGACCGATCGCCGACCGCGCCAGCGCGGTGATTCCCGACATCGAAGACAGGAACACGAACTTGTCCCAGATGACCCGGGTGATGTCCGGCGATTCGATGATGTTGAGCCCGGCACGCGTGCAGGCATCGACAAGGGCTGTCAGGCGTCCGGTCCTGGCGCCGTCGAGCTCTCCGAGCGTGATCCGGGCCATGGTGCCGGTGTGACGCAGCACGCCGGGCCGCTCGATCGCGATCGCGATATGGCAGACGCCGCCGAGCACGCGCTCCCGCCCGAAAGCGGCGCTCATGCGCTCGACTGCATCGATGCCGTTCTGGAGAGAGGCGACCACCGTCCTCGGCCCGACCAGCGGCGCCATCTGGGCGATGGCGCCCTCCGTATCGGCCAGCTTCACCGCGAGCAGAACGGTATCGACCGTACCGATCTCCTCCGGGTCGTCGGTCACCTGGATCTTCAAGCCCTCGATCGGCGCCACGTCGCTGTGCACCGTCAGGCCGTCGGCCTTGAGCGCCTTCAGGTGCGCGCCCCGCGCCAGGAACCTGACGTCGGTCCCGGTGCGGGCCATGTGGCCGCCGAAATAGCCGCCGACGCCGCCCGTCCCCACAATCGCCACTTTCATCGTGTCCCCTTGCGTCCGATGGTCGGGATGCCATGCTGGGCGGCCCGCTCGGGCGCGAGATTATCCTGGAGAGAGTCGGATGGACATGTCGACCTGGATCATCATCGGCATCGTCGTGGTGATCGGCCTCTGGCTGATGACCACCTACAACCGGTTCGTTGCCGGCCGCAACCAGGCGAGGAACGCCTGGAGCCAGATCGACGTGCAGCTTAAGCGTCGCCACGATCTCATTCCGAACCTGGTCGAGGTGGTGAAGGACGCGATGGGCTACGAGCAGGAGACGCTCAAGCAGGTCGTCGAAGCCCGCAACGCGGCGGTCAGGGCGACCGGCCCGGCCGAGATCGGCGCGACCGAGGCGGCGCTGTCGGCGGCGACCACCAAGCTGTTCGCGCTGATGGAGAGCTACCCGCAGCTCAAGGCCAACGACAACGTCATGCAGCTCCAGGAGGAGCTGACGACGACCGAGAACAAGATCTCGTTCTCGCGCCAGTTCTACAACGACAGCATCATGGGGCTTAACAACATGGTGCAGTCGTTCCCGGCCAACCTGATCGCCGGCGCCTTTGGTTTCACCGTGATGCCGCATCTCGACATCCCCGAATCCGAGCGCGCGGTTCCCAAGGTGAACTTGCGCTAGGTCGCAGACGTGAGCGTGCCTTCGTCGGTACCGGCGCCCGTCGGCCTGACCGGCACCGATTTCCTTTCGGCGCAACGCCGTAACCGGCGACAAACCCGCTGGCTGCTGATCGTCCTGACGCTGATCGCCGCCGGACTCGGAGCTGTCATCGGTGCAGCGCTGACTTTCGAGGGCGGCACCGTCGAGGAAGCGATGGCAGCGCTGGCCGGACCCGCAGCGATCGGCGGCGCGCTGGCGTTTGCACTCGCCAGCACGATGTGGAGCGCCATCACGCTCACGTTCGGCGACCGCATGCTGTCCGGCATCGCCGGGGCCAAGGAGGTCAGCCGCGAGGAGGAGCCGCAGCTCCACAACATCGTCGAGGAGATGGCGCTCGCCGCCGGCTTGCCGAAGCCGCGCGTGCTGGTGATCGAGACCGAGGTGCCGAACGCCTTTGCCACCGGCATGCGCACCAGCCGCTCGGCGATCGGCGTCACGCGCGGCCTGCTTCAGACCTTGAACCGATCCGAGCTTCAGGGCGTGATCGGCCATGAGATGGGCCATATCGGCAACCTGGACACCCGCTACATGACGACGGTCGGCGTCACCGTAGGCCTGATCGCAATGGTGAGCGAGGTCGCGCTTCGCTCGCTCCAATGGGGCGGCATGGGCCGCAACCGTTCGACGAGCCGGGACGACAAGAAGGGCGGGGGTCAGGCGATCCTGATGATCCTGCTGATCGTCTTCGCGATCCTGGCGCCGATCGCGGCCAAGCTCGTTCAGTTCACGGTCTCGCGCCAGCGCGAGTACCTTGCTGATGCAACCTCGGTCCAGTTCACCCGCAATCCGGAGGGGTTGATCGGCGCGCTGGAGAAGCTGACCCAGGCGGCGAAGCCGTTTCCCGGTGTCAGCGGGGCCACCCAGCACCTGTTCATCGTCAATCCGCTCCGGCAATTCTCCAGCAAGGCCTCGGCCTTGTTCGCCACTCATCCGGCGCTCGAGGACCGGATCGCGCGGCTCCGCGATCTCCGCTAGGGGTGGAGCGACATTCCCTTCATCACCTTGTCGGCGTCCTTTCGGTCGGCATGGAGCGCCAGGCCCACGAGCTTCAGGTCCTCGGTCTTCACCGCCTTGACCGCCGCCCGATTGGCCTCGTCGTGGCCGGTCGCAAACATCTCCTCGGTGTAGAGCGCGAAAGGCAGGTTGCGCTCGCGCATCCGTGAATGGGCCTTGGCAAGGTCCTCGGCCGACCCGGCGAAGACCAGCACCGGTTGGCGGAACATCGCCAGCGAGCGGATGCCCGAGCCGTCCTCGTAAGCCTCGCCGATCAGCCCAGGGGCGGATCCTGCGATCGCGCTGGCGAGGAAGGCGGTCACGTTCAGTTTCTGCCAGGCCGGCAGGTCGGTTCTCAAGGCAATCGCGATCTTGGTCTCGAAGCGCATGGTCTTCTCCCGGCAGGCGAACGAGCCTAGGCTGGCAGGACGCCGCTTCGAGGTCTTGTATCGCCGTGCTGTCGACAGAAAAGGAATGGGCCGTCTAAGACGCCGATCCCGGCACCGGGATCGAGCGGCTGCGCGCCCGCTTCACCCGATACGCCTACGACCGGCATGCGCACGAGACCTATTCGATCGGGCTGACGGATTTCGGCTCCCAGACCTTCACCTGCCGCGGCATCGACCACGCGACCCGGCCCGGCGCGATCGTGCTGTTCAATCCGACCGAAATGCACGATGGACGGGCGACGGTGGAAAGCGGATTCGCCTACCGCATGCTCTACCTCGACACGGCGACGGTGCGCGGATTCCTCGCCGGCGAGACCCGCAATCCCGAACCGCTGTTCGACCGCCCGCTGACCCTCGACGACGTCACCCCCGGCCTGTTCGCGGCTGCGTTCGACGCCGCCGGTCCCGGCATGGCGCAAATCGACCGGGACGAGACGATGCTGCGCCTGCTGCTGCATCTCGCCGCCCGGTACGGCGGAGCCGCCCTGCCTTTGCCCGCCGGCCGCGCCGACACAGCGATAACCAAGGTCCGCGACCGGCTCCGCGACGCGCCGGAGGACGATGTCTCGCTGAAGGACCTGGCCGATCTCGCCGGCCTCAGCCGCTTCCACATGACCCGCCTCTTCCAGAAACGCTTCGGCCTCGCACCCTCGGCCTATCTCCGCCTTCTTCGGCTCGAACGGGCGAAACGGCTGCTGGCCTCCGGAGACACCCCCGCCGACGTCGCGGCATCCCTCGGCTTCGCCGACCAGGCGCATCTCACCCGCCGCTTCAAGGCGGCCTACGGCATGACGCCCGGGCGCTACCGCGCCGACCGGCTTCGCTGTTAAGCTCCCTCGCCCTTTCCTCCCAGAACACCGGAACATCCCATGGCCTCCATCGTCGGCGCCTATGCCACTTCGCCTGCCAGCGCTGCCTGGAAGGAGGCCGAGGAGACCGCCTACTACGACGGCCTCAAGGCGATGGCCGGCGTGCGCGGCCTCGAAGTGCCGTTCACCGGCACGCTGCATCCGCATGACGAAGCGTGGCTGCTGAAGGCGCTGAAGAAGGACTGGGATTTCGTCGTCACCTGCATCCCCGGCACGATGCAGACCCTGGTCAAGGACAAGACCTTCGGTCTCGCCTCCGACGATGGCGCCGGCCGCAAGGCGGCGATCGAGTTCGCGAAGAAGGCCAGGGACGCCGTCGGCCGCCTCAACGCCGCGGTCGGCCGCAACGCCGTGATCGCGGTCGAAGTTCAGTCGGCACCGACCCAGGGCGGGGCCGGCAAGGGCTCGGTCGGCGCCTTCACCGAGTCCCTGGCGGAAGTCGCCTCCTGGGACTGGCACGGCGCCCGCATCGTGATCGAGCATTGCGACGCCTATCGCGCCGGCCATCCGCCGATCAAAGGCTTCCTCACGCTCGACGACGAGCTCAAGGCGATCGTCGGCGCCAACAAATCGGCGAAGAAGCCGATCGGCATCGCGATCAACTGGGGCCGTTCGGTGCTGGAGACTTACAAGGCCTCGACCGCCGTCGACCACATCCGCCAAGCGCGCGATGCCGGCGCCCTTTCCGGCCTGATGTTTTCGGGCGCGTCAGGCGCAGACACGCCCTACGGTGCCTGGCAGGATTCCCACATGCCCCACGCGCCGATGGCCGCGGGCTCGCTGCTGACCGAGGCCGAGATCAAGGCTTCACTCGCAGCATCCGGATCCAAGCTCGACTTCGTCGGCGCCAAGATCGGCATTCGGCCGCCCGACGCGAGCGTTCAGACGCGCCTCGACACCATCGCCGACCTGGTCAAGCTGATCGACCGCAACGCTACTTGACGGACGAGAAGCTCGTCGGCTGCAGGATCTCGTTGCTGACCTTGGCGAGGATCAGGCCGTCCTTCTCGGACTCGGTGCGGGCGGCGATCCATTCAGGATCGGCGGCGAAGGCATTCCACTTCGTCTCCCGCTCGGCCAGCGATTCCCAGGCAAGCAGGTAGTAGAGGGTCAGGTTGTTCTCGCCGATCAGTACGGTCCAGAAACCGGCCTGACGGATGCCGTGCTTCTCCCAGAGCTTGAGCGTCTTCGTCTCGAAGCGCTTCAGCAGGGCCGGCAGGCGGCCGGGCAGGCATTGATAGATGCGAAGCTCGTGGATCATGGGGCTCTCCTTCTAGCGCTGCCCGAAGCGGGCGATCCGGCGGGCGGTGTCGGGGTCGAGGAAGGCGGCGATGGTTTCGGCGGTCTCGAGCCGCATCGCCGTATCGAGGTCGGTCGCGCGCTGGATGATGCGCTTGAGGGCGCGGACTCGAGCCACCGGCAGGGATGAGATTGCCTCCGCGATCGCGGTTGCCTCCGCGTCCATGCGGTCGCGAGGCACCACGCGGTTCGCGATGCCGAGATCCCTGGCTCTCGACGCATCGAAGCGTTCGCCGAGCAGCATCAGCTCCAGCGCGCTCTGGCGACCGCAACGCTCCGGCAGCAGGTAAGTCACGCCGCCGGTGACCGAAAGGCCGAGCGAGAGTTCGGGAAAGAAGCAGCGGCAATCGTCCGCCATCACCACAAGGTCGGCATTGATCGTCCATTCGAGCCCGCCGCCGACGGACCACCCCGCCGCGGCGACGATCACGATGTGCGGGCTTCCAACGATCAGGCGCGTGATCTCCTGGATCCGCTCGACATGGCTTCGCGCCTCCGCCTCGGTGCGGGCCTGCTTGTCGAACTCCTTGAGGTCGTCGCCGGCGCAGAATGCCCGGCCGGCACCCGTCAGAACGATCGAGGAGATGGACGTGTCCGAATTGGCGGCGGTTAGAGCCGCCGCAAGATCGTCGAGCAGCGTACCGTTGATCGCGTTCAAGCGCTCCGGGCGGTTCAGTGTGATCCGGCGATGACCCGGCGCCTCGATCGTAATCGCGGTGGTCAAGATGCCCCCTCTTCGCGGATCACCCGCCGTGTCTTGCCTTCGGTCCTCGGCAGGGATCCGGCCGGCAGCAGCTTGATCCGGGCCGTAACCCCGATCTCGCGTTTGAACCGGTCGGCGATCGCCTCAGCGAGCCCGACCGAGTCGCCGGACGCAAGCTCCGCCTCGACCGGCAATGCGTCATACGGCCCCGAGCCAGCAAGCCTGATCCGATACTCCCCGGAAAGGGAGGCAAAGGTCCCCAGCAATGCCGCCACCGTCGTCGGGAAGACATTGAGGCCGCGCACGACGACCATGTCGTCGGCGCGGCCGATGACGCGGAAGCGGGGGGCGTGCCGGCCGCAGGCGCAGCGGTCGAGACCGGTCAGCGTAACGATATCGCCCGTTCGAAAGCGCGCCAGAGGCTGGCAGACGCGAGCGAGGTGGGTCAGCACCAGTTCGCCGGTCTCGCCTTCCCGCCAGGGCAGCACGTCACCGCGGTCGGGTTCGATCAGCTCCGGCCACAACACGTCGAGGCCGACGAGATGCAGATCGGTCTGGTGCTCGCACTGTCCGGCGAAGTTGCAGAAGACGTCCGAGACGCCGTAGTTGGCGTTCCTCGCCTTGAAGCCCCAGACCGACTCGAGCCGGCCGCGGAACGCCGGATCGTCGAGGCCCGCCTCTCCGCCGAACAAGCCGAGCTGGAGGCCGAGATCCCGAGGCGCGAGGCCGGGAAAGTGATCGGCGATGGTGCGCTCAAGCACTGCGGGATACGAGGGCGTGCAGGAGATCGCGGTGATGCCGAGCTCGCGGATCGTGCCGACCAGCTTCTCGCTGCCGCCGACACCGAACGGGATCACGGTAGCTCCGGTCGCCTCCAGCGTGGTGTGGTCGGTGAAGCCGCCCATCCAGAGCTGATAGTTGAGGCAATGGACGACCCGGTGGCCGGGACCGAGGCCGGACGCCGCCTGAGCTCGCGCGCCCACGGTCGCGGTGTCGACGGCGTCTTCCATCGAGAGGGCGATGTTCATCGCCTCGCCTGTGGTGCCGGAGGTGCGATGGACGCGGGAGACACTCTTCGCATCGGCGCGTAGGTAGTCGCCGAACGGCGGGGCGGCACGCTGGCTCGCCCGCAGCATCGATTTGTCGCTGAGCGGCAGCGCCGCGAGATCGTCGAGCGATGCCGGCGCCGCACTGCTCTCCCAAAGGCGTCGATACAGAGGAGAGTCTGCGACCCAAGGGCCTTGTCGCGCCCAGAGCCGATCCTGCCAGCCTCTGAGATCGGCGCCCGGCAGGAAGTCGGCCTTTGCAAGGGTCGCCATGTTGTCGAGGCCCGCTTCTAGACGAAGGTCAGCAGGCGTTTCGGGTTCTCGGTCAGGATGCCGTCGATCTGCTCCTGGCTGAAATCCCTCGCCTTCATCAGCGGCACGACGTTGCGGAAGATGTGGCCGTAGCCGTGGCCGCCGAAGTTGGTGAGACGCGTGCGGCAATCGATGTCGTGCGAGATCACCACCTGGTCGAGATGGCCGCGATCGACCAGCGCCTTGATCAGGCGGAGCCGCATGCCGTCATTCGGCAGGTCGACGCTCTCCTTCAGCGGGT
>CAZZLX010000115.1:0-8858 GCA_964655235.1 uncultured Rhizobium sp. | reverse complement strand
GACGGTCGTCGGATCGAAGCCGTCCTTGAATGTGACTCGAACCGTCGTGGGCTCAAGCGCGACGTCCGTCAGGACGCCTTCGCCAAGACTTTCGGCGGCGAGTTCTTGTAGAGCGATACGCAAGAAGCTGAGTTCAGTCGCCGCAGCGGCCTTCGCAGTGTTGTCGAAGGGAACACTGAGTGCGCCGGGCGCGACGGCGGCAATCTGTTGCTCGAGGCTTCGAAGCTCTGTGGTCGCCGACTGCCAGGTCCACCAACGGTCTGCGACATGCAGCGCCAAACACATGACGGCGATCACCCCGGCAAGCCGCCATCGCGGATCAAAGGTCACGCGACGACGATAGGTCGCGAACTCACCCTGGAGGAGATCGATGGGCTCGGCGATGGCATGGGCGTGGCGGCGGACGCGGGTCATGGCGATCTGGAATTATGGGAGCGCCGGATGACAGGTGCAACCGATTGACAGATGCGGCGGAGCGGCGCATCCGTCCGGACGCATGAAAGTCGCCCAGTCGATCAAGGCCAAGCTCGAAGCTGCCTTCCAGCCCTCCCACCTCGTGGTCGAGGACGAGTCGCACCGCCATGCCGGCCACGCCGGTGCCCGGCCCGAAGGCGAGACCCACTTCCGTGTGACCATGGTCTCGCCGAGCTTCGCCGGGGTGAGCCGCGTCGACCGTTCGCGGCGCGTGCACGAGACGCTAGCCGACGAACTCAAGGGGCCGGTGCATGCGCTCGCGCTCAGCTTGAAGGCACCCGGCGAAGGGGCCTAGCGGCCGCCTGATACCGCGTTCACGCGCGGCGCCGAAAACTTCGCGCGCGCCGAGCATCCTTCCGACGCCGGCGGTTTTCCTTGGGTCAGTAAACCCAGGGGGATCGGCCGCTGCGTCCTTCGAGCCTGCTTCGCTTCATCGGCGCGCTTCTCGTGGCGGTGCTTCTGCATGCGCCTTCCGCCTTCGCCTGGGAGACGATCGAGGAACCGCAGGTCACGCCCGAGAGCGGATGGTGGTCGACGTCCGATCGCTCGGGTCCAACGCTGGTAATCGAGGTCCTCCGACCCGGCACCCTTTACGCCGGCCTCCTGCTCCATGCCGCCGACGGCTCGCCGACCTGGTACGTGGTCGAGGCGACAGGAACGGGTGCCACGCAGACCGGCATGCTCCAGGCCTTCGTCGACGGCCAGACGCTGGACGGCGCCTGGCAGCCGAGCGTCTACGCGGGATCTCCCGGCGCGGCGAGCTTCACCTTCGACACCTCGACCTCTGGCTTGCTCGAGTGGCCCGGCGGCCGCCTCAGGATAGAGCGCGCCGACGTGGCGTCGGGATTCGGCACGTCCGCACCCCGACAGCGCGGCGCCTGGTGGTTCAACGGCTCCGAGAGCGGGCGCGGCTTCTTCGTCGAGGCGCGCGGCGGCATCCTATCCGTCCTCGGCACCATGTACGACGAGCGCGGGCGTGCCGTCTGGTACATGGCGCGAGGTCCGATGACGACGCCGCAACTTTTCCAGGGAACGCTGACCCGCAGCGCCGCTGCCGACGGGACGGCGCATGCCGCGACGCTCGGCACACTGACGGTTCAGTTCTACGACGGCAGCACGGGCATGATCACGATGCCGAGCGGGCGCCAGGTCCCGGTGGTCCGCTACGGGCTCTGCCTCGAGGTGCAGCGGCTGGCCCGCATGGGTATCGCTGCCTCGCACGTGCTGCCTGGATTCCCATGGCCGGGCTGCGGGTCCGCGCCGCACGAATAGCTCAGCGTCCGGTGTAGAACTCCGGCCACTCGGCCTTGGTCACCGGGCTGTCGGATGCCAGCGCGTGGCAGGAATCCAGCAGCCGCGGCTTCTTCTTCGGCTTGGTCTCGTCCTTGGCCTCGGCGGCGCGGCGGTCGCGCTCGCGGCGCGAGTACATGGTCTGGAACGCGGTGGTCGCGACGGGGCCGAGCAGCTCGACGATATGCGTGCAGCCCTGCGTGCCGCCGAGCAGCTCCTTCACCTTCTTCTTCCAGCCGGGTCCGATCGAAAGCCCCTTGAGCTTCTGGAAGGCCGGCGCGATGTCGCCGCAGATCCGGAACGGCCCGTACTCGGTCACCGCCTCGACCGCATGCACGGTCATCTGATCGTCGAGGGTCAGGCGGATCCACATCTCATGCAGCGGCGTGCCGGGCGTGATCTCGCCACGGTCGCGGTTGGAGAAGGTGTAGGTCTTGGTGTCGACGAGATGCCCTTCGATGTCCCAGAAGCCGTCGTCGCGCTTGAAGCCGCGGCACTCGACGCGGCGCACATGGAGCGGCTCGCGGGGAGCCGGGGCGGACAACGGCATGGAAGGCCTCGGGGGAGGATTTCGCAACTGCGAAGGAACATAGCCCCTCCCTCGGGGCCGTCAACCGGCGCGAAAACGGACTTCTTCTCAGGCGGCGGTGGCGCCGAAGATGAAGGCTTCACGCTCCTGGATGTCCTCTTCGAGCTCGCGCTTGACCGCGGCGAAGAGGTCGCGGACCGAGACGATGCCGACCAGCTCGCCGTCGTCGACGACCGGGAGGTGGCGGTAGCCCTTGGTCTGCATCCGGATCAGCGTGTCGAGCGCCGTCGCGTCCGGCGAGACGGTGTCCGGGTTCCGGGTCATGACCTCGCCGATCGTGACCGTTTCCGGATCCTTGCCGGGCGCGACGACGCGGTTCAGCACGTCGCGCTCGGTGAAGATTCCCTCGAGCCTGCCGTTGGCCGTCACCAGGACCGCGCCGATATGCCGCTCGGCCATCGCCCTGGCGGCGTGGCGAACGGTGATGTCGGCGCTGAACGTGGTCAGCGTCTGCTTTTCCGAGATGATGTCGGGGACGATGCTTTTGTGCATGAGCCGTTCCTCCCATCGAAGGCACGGGCTCTGGCGCCGAGGTGGGATAAACGCCCGAATTCCTTGAGGCGCCGCCCGGTGCAGGATCATGCACCGGCGCGACGCCAGGTTCAACGGCGGGGCCGCCCGAGGGCCGCAGCAAATTTGTGACAGGGGGCCGGAGGCAGGCCTCACGCTCTTGATTTCGCCAATTTTTCAGCGATCTATCGGGCCATGACCGTGAAGTCCCTCCTTGCCCGGGCCGGGCTGGCGCTGGCTATGGCGCTCCCCCTCGCCCCCACCTTCGTCCCGTCCGACGCGATCGCCAAGCCAGCCGTGGCGGCGAAGCTCACCGACCAGGACCGCGCCGACCTGCAGCGGATCGAGAAGTACCTGAACGACATCCGCACCCTCTCCTCGCCCTTCCTGCAGGTGGCGGCCGACGGCGGCCAGTCCAAGGGCACCGTCTTGATCGCGCGCCCCGGCAAGATCCGCATCGACTACGAGCCGCCGACCAGCCTGCTCGTCGTCGGCAGCGGCGGCTCGATGGCGGTCTACGACCGCGACCTCAAGCAGGTGAACTACGTCAACATCAACCAGTCGCCGATCGGCGTGCTGGTGCGCGAGCAGATCCGGCTCGCCGGAGACGTCACCGTCACGCGCTTCGAGCGCGGCTCGACCGTGCTCCGCGTCACGCTCGCCAGCACGGTCGATGCGGACGCCGGCCGCGTCACGCTGACCTTCGACGACAAGCCGCTGCAGCTGCGCCAGTGGGTGGTGTTCGACCCGCAGGGGACGGAGACCCGCGTGTCGCTGCTCGATCCGAAGCTGGGCGTTCCGATCGACAGCAAGATCTTCGACTTCAAGGCGCCCGACCGCGGCGCCACGACCGGCGGCAGCAACTAGCCTCGAGGCTGCACGTAGCCTCCGGCGAAGGTTTCCGGCGAGCCGAAGCCGCCGGTCAGCATCAGGTTGAAGGCGATGCTGACGCGCGGCACCGCCGACCGGTTGGCTTCGGTGAAGTGCTCGAGCCAGGAGGGGAACAGGATCATCTGCCCCTCGACCGACGGCAGCCGGATCGCCATCGAGTTGATGTCGGTGATCTCGGCGATGGTCGGGACCAGCACCTTGTTCTGCAGCCTCGGGTCCTGGAAGACGATGCCGCCGGCGTTCTCGGGCGCGGTCACGTAGTAGACGCCCGAGATGAAGTTGTTCGAATGCGCGTGGACCATGTGCTGGAAGCCGGGGCGATTGACGTTGCCCCAGAATCCGGTGATCGCCAGCGTCGCCGGCTTGTAGCGGAGCGCATCGAATCGCGCCGCGACCGCGGCCTCGACGAAGTCCGCCAGCTCCTTGAAAGCCGGGTCCTTGTGCAGCTCGTGGCCACTCTGCCACTGGCCGTTCTTGAGGATGCCGCCGCCATCCTTCTCCAGCTCCTCCAGGCGCGCACGCGCACGCGGATTGAACTCCGCCGCGCGATCGAACGTGACGAGGGAGACCAGGGTCGGAAACATCGCGACGATTTGATGGGTCATCGCACCTTCACGGAGTCGGGAACGCCGCTTTAGCAGATCGGCGACTTGCCGCGAAGCCCGGTGCATGCGACTTTGCCGGGCTTTCCCCAGCGTCGAAGGTTCTCGATGACGCCGTTGATCGGCATTCCCGCCGGCGTGAAGCTCGATGGCAGCTTCCCCCAGCACGTCGTGTCCGAGAAGTACGTGACCGCCGCCGTCGATGCGGTCGGCGGGCTGCCCGTGCTGATCCCGGCGCTCGGCGTCGAGAAGATCGACATGGCCGATCTCGCCCGCCGCCTCGACGGCCTGCTGCTCACCGGCGGCATCTCCAACGTCGAGCCGCACCGCTACGGCGGCGGCCCGAGCCGAGCCGATACGCCGCACGACCGCCAGCGCGACTCCACCGTGCTGCCGCTGATCCGCGCCTGCCTCGACGAGGGCACGCCGGTCTTCGGCATCTGCCGCGGCATCCAGGAGATCAACGTGGCACTCGGCGGCACGCTGCATCAGCACGTGCACGAGGTCGACGGCAAGCACGACCACCGCTCCGACAAGAACAAGCCCTGGCCCGAGCGCTACGGCCACGCGCATGCGGTGAAGCTGACGCCCGGCGGCTTCCTCCACCGCGCACTGGGCACCGCCGAGGTCCTGGTGAACTCGCTGCACGGCCAGGGCATCGACCGCCTCGCGCCAGGCCTCGCGATCGAGGCGACGGCGCCCGACGGGCTGATCGAGGCGGTGCGTGTCGAGGACGCGGCGTTCGCAATGGGCGTGCAGTGGCACGCCGAGTATCCGAGCCTCAACGATCCCGTTTCGAAGGTGCTGTTCGACGGCTTCGCCAAGGCGTGCCACGCCCGCGCCGAAGCGCGCGTGCGCGCGATCCTCCGGGCTCGCGCCGCCTAGCCGCCGTAGCTGACGCGCCAGATCGTCTTGCCGGTATCGTCGGTGACGAGAAGGCTGCCGTCCGGCATCTCGGCGACGCCGGCGGGACGGCCCCAGACCTCGGCGCGGTCGGCGCCGCCGACGCGGAAGCCATCGAGGAAGACCTCGTAGCTGCCCTCGGGCTTACCGTCCTTGAACTTCACGCGAACGAGCTGGTAGCCGACCGGCTTGCCCGAGTTCCACGATCCGCGCAGCGTCACGAAGGCGTCGCCGCGATAGTCGGCCGGGAACTGGCGGCCCTGGTAGAAGATCAGGCCGATCGGCGCTGAGTGCGACTTGAACAGCAGGTCCGGCACCACCGCCTGGCGCACGAGGTCCGGCCGGCGCTCGGCATAGTTCGGCTGCGGGTTCTGGCCGATATAGGCGTAAGGCCAGCCGTAAAAGGCGCCCTGCTTCACCTCGGTCAGGTAGTCTGGCACCAGGTCGTCACCGAGTCCGTCTCGCTCGTTGACGACGGCGAAGAGTCGGTTGGATCCGGGCAGCAGCGCGATGCCGACGGCGTTGCGGAGGCCCGAGGCGAAGGTCGCCTGGCCGCGCGCGGCCCCGCTCGACCCGTCGATCCGGAAGGACTGGATCGTGGCGCGCGGCGCCTGTTCCTCGCCGATGTTGCCGGCCGAGCCGATCGAGACGTAGAGCTGCGTGCCGTCGGGCGAGATCGCGACGTTGCGGGTCCAGTGGCCGCCGGCGGGTCCGATCGCGCCGTCGGATGTCACCTTCTCCAGCGGGCCGCGCGGCTTGAGGTCGCCCGGCTGGTAGGGCACGCGCCACACCCGCTCGGTGTCGCCGATGTAGAGATAGCCCCCATGGATCGCGAGGCCGTGCGGGCGGTCGAGGTTCTCGATGAAGGGCTGCACCAGGTCGGCCTTGCCGTCGCCGTCGGTGTCGCGCAGGAGTGTGACCTGGTCTTCCGCCGGCTCGGCCAGCAGCACATCGCCATTGGATGCTGCGATCAGATGGCGCGGATGGTCGAGGCCGGCACGGAACAGCGTCACCTTGAAGCCGGGCGGCGCCTTCGGCATCGCGTCGAGCGGGCGCGAGACGACGCGCGGCGCGTTGCTGACCGAGCGCGTGGCATAGGGCTTCGGCATGTCGGCCGGCGTCAGCCGGATGCGCTCGCCCACGTCCGCCTGCGCCGCGGCAGCGACGGTGGCGAGCAGCAGTCCGGCGAGCGCCGACCTCATGGGATCAAGCCTGCATCAGCGCGGCGACGCCGGGCAAGGTCTTGCCTTCGAGCCATTCGAGGAAGGCGCCGCCGGCGGTCGAGACGTAGCTGAACGTTTCCTCCACGCCAGCCGCCGCCAGCGCCGCGACCGTGTCGCCGCCGCCGCCGACCGAGTTGAGCTTGCCGGCTTTGGTGAGGTCCGCCGCGGCCTTCGCGACCTGCACGGTCGCCGCGTCGAACGGCTTGGTCTCGAAGGCACCGAGCGGGCCGTTCCACACCAGCGTCTTGCACTCGCCCAGCGCCTTCACGAGCTCGTCGGCGCTCTTCGGTCCGACATCGAGGATCATCTGGTCGTCGGGCACCGCATCGATCGCGACGGTGCGCGTCGCGGCCCCGGGCTTGAGCTCGGCCGCGACCACGGCGTCGCCCGGCAGGACGATGCGGCACTTGCGCGCCTCGGCCTTCTTCATGATCTCGCGCGCGGTGTCGGCCATGTCGCGCTCGGCCAGCGACTTGCCGATCTTGACACCCTTGGCGACGAGGAAGGTGTTAGCCATGCCGCCGCCTATGGCGAGCACGTCGACCTTGCCGACGAGGTTGCCTAGCAGGTCGAGCTTGGTCGAGACCTTGGCGCCACCGACGATCGCCATCAATGGCCGCTGCGGATTCTCGAGCCCCTTGGTCAGCGCTTCCAGCTCCGCCTGCATCAGGCGCCCGGCCGCGGCCGGCAGCTTCTTCGCCAAGCCTTCGATCGAGGCGTGCGCGCGATGCGCGGCCGAGAACGCATCGTCGACATAGAGGTCGCCCAGCTTCGCCAGCGACTGCGCGAAGGCGGCGTCGTTCCCTTCCTCGCCCTTGTGGAAGCGGAGGTTCTCGAGCAGCGCGATCTCGCCGTCCTTGAGGCCGGCGACGACCTTTTCCGCCTCGGCCCCGACGCAGTCGTTGCCGAAGGCGACCGGCTTGCCCACCGCCTTCGAGAGATCGGCGACCACGTGCTTCAGCGAGTTCGCCTCGTCCGGCCCGCCCTTCGGCCGACCGAAATGCGAGAGCACGACGACGCGCGCGCCCTTCTTCATCAGTTCGGTCAGCGTCGGCGCCAGGCGGTCGATGCGGGTCGTGTCGGTGACCTTCCCGTCTTTCATCGGCACGTTGAGATCGGCGCGCACGAGCACGCGCTTCGACTTAACCTGGAGATCGTCGAGGGTCTTGAAGCGGGGCATGGAAATCCTTCGGAGCGATGACACGAAAGGTCTGGATCGATCTGCGCCGGAACGACCCCATCGCGGAGCCGGTCCGGACTTGCACCCGTAGAGTAGCGCCACCCGACGGGCGTTACGACGCTTCGACAACGGCGGCGGGATCGAAGCGCGGTCCCGCGGCGGCGGCTAGAACACCGGCCGCTTCGCCATCCACGGACGCGCCTGGGCGAAGGCCTGCGAGGCCTGCATCACGCCGAGATCGTCGAAGCGCCGCCCGACGATCTGCAGTCCGACCGGGAGGCCGTCCCGGGTGAAGCCGCACGGCACCGTCGCCGCCGGCATGCCGGAAAAGTTGAACGGATAGGAGAACTCCGCCCACTGGATCCAGTCCCAGGCATGCTGCGGCCAATGCTTCGGCGCGATCAGCTCGGCCGGGAAGGCCGCGACCGACACCGTCGGGGTCACCAGGAAGTCCCAGTCCTCCATGAAGCGGGCCATGGCGGTGACGTAGGCCGACTTGCGGTCGCGGATTGCCTGGTACTGCTGCGTGGTGACCTTGAGCCCGTCGCGGATCATCGCCACCAGGGCGGGATCCATGCGGCTCTCGTACTCCGCCAAGTACTTGGCATTCCCGGCGGCATGGACCGGGTACATCACGCGGATGATCTCCGGCCCGTCCTTGCCCCAGGCAGGCGTCACCTGCTCGACCGCGGCGCCGCAGTCCGAGGCCAGCACCTTGACCGCCGCCGCAACCAGGTCCGCGACCTCGGGATCGACCCGGGCGTGGCCGAGATCGGGGCTGTAGGCGATCTTCCGGCCGCGGATGCCTTCATCGAGACGGCCGACATAGTCGGCCGGGCAGGACTCGAGGCTGGTGAAATCCCACGGATGGGGACCCGAGATCACGCTCATCATCATCGCGCCGTCGCGGACGTCGCGCGTCATCGGTCCGAGATGCGAGGTGTTGTCGTTGCTGCCGACGGGCCAGTTGGGGATTCGCCCGAAGGTCGGCTTGAGGCCGAAGATGCCGGAGAAATGCGCCGGCATGCGCACCGAGCCTGCGCCGTCGGATCCCTGGTGGAGCGGGCCGTAGCCCCCCGCCGAGGCCGCGCCGGCCCCGGCCGAGGAGGCGCCGGTGTTGTATCCGAGCCGCCACGGGTTCGAGGTGATGCCGGTCAGCGGGCTCTGGCTCACGCCCTTCCAGGCGAACTCGCAGA
>CAZZLX010000114.1:0-8870 GCA_964655235.1 uncultured Rhizobium sp. | reverse complement strand
GTCAACCTGCTGCTGACCGGCCTCGTCGCCTTCCAGGCGATCTCGACCGATCTCTATCTCGCCTCGCTGCCGACGATGGTGCAGGTCTTCGCCACCACCGAAGCGAAGGTGCAGCTGACCTTGAGCGTGTTCCTCTTAGGCTCGGCGCTGATGCAGCTCGCCTACGGGCCGATCTCCGACCGCTTCGGCCGCCGCCCGGTCCTGAGGGTCGCGATCGCGCTCTACATCGTAGCCAGCCTCGCCTGTGCTGCGGCGCCGACGATCGAGGCGCTGATCTTCTTCCGGCTGTTGCAGGCTGTCGGATCCTGCGCCGGCGTCACGCTCGGCCGCGCCGTCGCGCGCGATCTCTATGCGCCGGTCGTGGCGGCGCGCGTGCTGGCCTACATGGCCTCCGCCATGGCGATCGCGCCGATTATCGGCCCGATGATCGGAAGCTGGATGACCGTGCATCTCGGATGGCAGGCGAACTTCCTGTTCCTCGCAGGCTTCGGGGTTGTCTGCCTGGTCGGCCTCTACACGCTGCTCGACGAGAGCAACCTGCATCCCGATCCGCATGCGATCGCGCCGAAGCGGATCCTCTCGAATTACGTCTCGCTTCTCAGTGACCGCGTGTATGTGGGCTACGCGCTCGCGGTCACGCTCGCCTATTGCGGGATCTTCTGCTTCATCTCCGGATCGAGCTTCACGCTGATCCAGGTGCTCGGCCTGCCGACCGAGTATTTCGGGTTCTGCTTCGGCGCCGCCGCCGCCGGGTATTCGGTCGGGGCCTTGATGGCGGGGCGGCTCATCGCCCGCTTCGGCATCCAGCCCATGGTGACGGCCGGCACGCTGATTTCGGCTGTGTTCGGGCTTCTCGGCGCCCTGCTCTCCTGGGCCGGCATCGCCAATGTCTGGGCGGTGTTGCTGCCCTTCATCGTGGTGATGGTCGGCATCGGCTTCACGCTCCCGGCCGCGATCGCCGGCGCGATCGGCCCCTATCCGCGGATGGCCGGGGCCGCCGCGGCGATGGTGGGGTTCCTCCAGCTCGGCATCGCGGCCGCGGTCGGCGTCGGGGTCGGCCAGATCCTAGACGGCACCACGCGCCCGATGATGACCGCGGTCGCCCTTGTTTCGGCGCTTGGGCTCGCCAGTTTCTGGGGTTTGGTGCTGAGAAATCCGGCAAGGACCTGAGCGGAACCCATTACCGCCCTTCGGTGTTGGGCCCCGGGTGTTCTTACCTCAGAAGCCGTCTCACATCGGAGCCGTGGCGAGATGAACAGCGCGTCGAAGGGCGCCGCGCAGGATTTCCTGACCGGCGGGGGCGAGATGGGCTCGCGCATGCGCGCCTTCGACTGGTCCTCGACCTCGCTCGGCGCTCCCGAAACCTGGCCGCAGAGCCTCCGCAGCGCCGTCAGCATTCTCCTCCCGTCGCGCGCCCAGATCTGCCTGTTCTGGGGACCCGATCTCGTCTTCCTCTACAACGACGCCTACCGCCCGGTGCTCGGCATGAAGCATCCCTGGGCGCTCGGCCGGCCGGGACGGGAGGTCTGGAGCGAGGTCTGGGAAAGCACGATCGCGCCTCTCGTCGATCCCATCCCGCGGACCGGCGAGGCGTTCTGGGGCAGCGACCACTTCTTCCTCCTTGAGCGCTACGGCTATCCGGAGGAGACCTATTTCGATATCTCCTACGATCCGGTCCGCGACGAGAGCGGGGGCGTCGGCGGCATCTTCTGCATCGTCAGCGAGACCACCGGCCGCGTGGTCGGCGAACGCCGGCTGCGCACGTTGCGCGATCTCGGCCACGTCGCCGACGATGTCAGAAGCACGGACGGCGTCTTCCGGAAGGTATCGGAGGTGATCGCCGCCGATCCCAGGGACGTCTCGTTCTCGATCCTCTACGAAGCCGACCCGCGATCGGGCGAGGTCAGGCCGCGCGCCTCCTCCGGCATCGAGACGCGTCCCGCTTCGGCGTGGCCGCTGGCCGAAGCGGCGGCCGAGCGGAAGGAAATCGTGCTGACCGGCGCGGGCCTTGCCGCAACACGCGCGCTCCCGAGCGCCGCGGGCACGGAGCCGGTCAACACTGTCGTCACCCTGCCGCTGCTCGGCCCCGGCACCGCACCACTCGGATTCCTGGTCGTCGGCCTCAATCCCAGACGCGCGCTCGACGACGGCAACCGCGATTTCCTCCGGCTGATCGCGTCGAACACGGCGGCCGCCATCGCCACGGTGCGGGCGCTGGCGGAGGAGCGGCGGCGGGCCGAGGCGCTGGCGGAGATCGACCGCGCCAAGACGGTGTTCTTCTCCAACATCAGCCACGAGTTCCGGACGCCGCTGACGCTGATGCTGAGCCCGATCGAGGAGATGCTGGCCGCTCCTTCGGGAAGCATCGGCGAGGACCATCGCCAGAAACTCGCGCTCGCCCACCGGAACTCCCAGCGGCTGCTGAAGCTGGTCAACTCGCTTCTCGACTTCTCGCGGATCGAGGGAGGCCGGATCGAGGTCGCCTATTCACCGACCGATCTGTCGAAAGTGACCGCAGAGCTCGCCAGCGTGTTCCACTCGGCGGTGCTGCAGGCGAACTTGCGGCTGATCGTCGATTGCCCGGCACTGCCGGAACCGGTCTATGTCGACCGCGACATGTGGGAGAAGATCGTCCTCAATCTTCTCTCCAACGCGATGAAGTATACGTTCGAGGGCCAGATCGAGGTGCGGCTCCGCTGGCTCGGCGCCCATGTCGAGCTGCGCGTCCAGGACACCGGCATCGGCATCGCGCCGGAGCATATCGGCCACGTCTTCGAGCGCTTCTACCGTGTGCCGAACGTGCGCTCGCGATCGCATGAGGGAAGCGGCATCGGGCTCGCGCTGGTGCACGACCTGGTCAAGCTCCAGGGCGGCACGATCTCGGTCGAGAGCGAGCCCGGGCGCGGAGCCATCTTCACCGTCACGCTCCCAACCGGGACCGCCCACCTTCCGGCGGACCGCATCGAAGGCAGCAGGGAGCTGGAGGCGACCTCGATCCGGGCCGGGATCTTCGTCGAGGAAGCCCAGCGCTGGCTGGTCGGCGACGCGATCGCCGGCGCGCCGACGCCCGCGTCCGGCGCTCGAACGGATGCCCGCATCCTCTGGGCCGACGACAATGCCGACATGCGGGACTTCGTCCGCCGCATTCTCGAGGAGCATTGGACGGTGACCGCCGTCGCCGACGGCCGCGCGGCTCTCGCGCAGGCGCTCGACGATCCTCCCGACCTCGTGATCGCCGACGTGATGATGCCGGAGCTAGACGGCTTCGGCCTGCTGCGGGAACTCAGGAACGATCCGCGCACCCGCGCCGTCCCGGTGATCCTGCTGTCGGCGCGGGCCGGCGAGGAGGCGCGGATCGTCGGCCTCGACGCCGGCGCCGACGACTACTTGATCAAGCCGTTCTCGCCACGCGAGCTGATCGCGCGCGTCCGCTCCCATCTGGAAATGAACCGGGCGCGGAAGGATTTCGCGGCGAAGCAGCACGAGAGCGCCACCTGGTTCAGCCTCGCGGCGAAGGAGGCGGGCCTCGGCGTCTGGCATGCCGAGCCGGCGACCTGGACGATCGGCGGCGACTCGAACCTGATGCGGATGCTGGGGCTGGCCGTCGACCGGCCGGCGCTGCTGGCGGAGGAGTGGCGCGCGATCCTTCACCCGGAGGATCGCGAGCGCGTCGTCGCCGCCTTCGGCGACTGCGTCGAGGGCAGGAATCCGCTCGCGATCGAGCATCGCATCGTCCGCCCCGACGGGGAGATCCGGTGGATCTCGAGCCACGGGGACGTCGTGCGCGCACCCGGCCAGCCGATGCGCGTCGCCGGCGTCAGCCAGGACGTGACCGAACAGCGGCGGATGATCGAGGCGCAGCAGCTGCTGATGAACGAACTGAACCACCGCGTGCGCAATACGCTGACGACGGTGCTGTCGCTGGCACGGCAGACGGCGACGAATGCGGCGGAGATCAAGGACTTCATCGCGGCCTTCCAGGCCCGGATCATGGCGCTATCCGCTGCCCACAGCCTGCTGACCCAGCGTCAATGGGAGGCCATCTCGCTCCGCGAGCTCGTCAACGAGGTCCTGGCGCCGCATCGCGGCTCCGACGTCTTCATCATCGAAGGCCCTGATTGCGATCTGACGCCGCGTCAGGGGCTGGCGCTGTCGCTGGGATTGCACGAGCTCGCAACGAATGCCGCCAAGTACGGCGCGCTGACGGCGCCGGCCGGTCGCGTCGACATCAGATGGAAGCTCGGCCGGAGCGAGCCCCGGCGGCTGAGCCTGGTCTGGGCCGAAAGCGGCGGCCCGAAGGTCGCGCGTCCGAAGCGCCGCGGGTTCGGCAGCACCTTGATCGAGCGTGCGCTGTCGTCCGATCTCGACGGCGAGATCCTTCTCGACTTCGACCCGGCCGGGGTCCGCTGCACGATCGACTTCGCGACCGGCGGCAAGGACACCGGCCCTGCGACGGCGTCCTAGTCGGCGAGGCTGCTCTTCAGCATCCAGGCGTGCTTGTCGTGCGCCTCGGTACGGGTGATCAGCAGGTCGGCGGTCGCCTCGTCGCCGGCCTTCTGCGCGGCGGCGAGCGCCGCCTTGATCGTCTTCACCACCGCCTGGTTGCCCTCGTGGAGCTCGCGCACCATCGCGTTGGCTTCGAGGTTGCCCTTGGCCTCGCCGATCGTCGCCAGACGGGCGAGCGCGGAGGGGCTCACCGGCGGCGTTCCGTTGATGGCGCGGATGCGCTCGGCGATCTCGTCGAGCGCGGTCCAGATCTCGTTGTACTGGGCGCCGAACATCTCATGCAGCGAAAAGAAGGTCGGGCCGGTCACGTTCCAATGGAAGGCGTGGGTCTTGAAATAGAGCGCATAGGAATCCGCCAGAACCTTCGTCAGCCCATCGACGACCGCATCGGCCTTCGGCATCTCGATCCTCCTTATTGGAACCATTCTAGGTAAATGGCTACCACCAGGCAGGGCTTCAAGATAGTCCGGGGCCGAGAGTTCGGATTGATCGCGGGGAAGACCCGCGTCTAGTCCTTGCCGCCGCCGCCCGCCGCCAGCGGCGAGTTGGCGGGGACCCGGATCGTGCCGAGCGATCCGGGGGCGGGCTGCGGCGCCGTGAATGCCCGCCACGGCGCATACCAGGGCACCTGGGCGACCGGGGCCGAGTATTCGGACGGTGCCGACTTCAGCGGTCGCGGCGGCAGCCCGGCGCTGGCCTTCCTCATGAAGTTGCCCCAGAGTTCGGCCGGCAAGGTGCCGCCGGTCACGTCCTTCATCGGCTGGCCGTCGTCGTTGCCGAACCACACGCCGGTGACGAAGTCGGCGGTGAACCCGACGAAGAGCGCGTCCTTGGAATTCGAGGTCGTGCCGGTCTTGCCGGCGGCCGGACGGTCGAGCCTGGCGGCGCGGCCGGTGCCGGCCTGCACGACGTTGGTCAGCATGTCGGTCATGACACCGGCATTCGCCGCGGAGATGACGCGCTCGGGCGCGGGCTGCCGGCGATAGAGGACGCGGCCGTTCGTGTCCTTGATCTCGACGATGCCCCAGGCCCGCATCGCCTCGCCGCCGGTGGCGAAGGCGCCGTAGGACTGGGTGAGGTCGATCAGCGTCACCTCGCTGGCGCCGAGCGCCAGGCTCGGGTTGTCGTCGATCGCCTGGGGGATCCCGAGCCTGTGCGCGACGTCGATCACCCGGCCGCGCCCAACCTGCTCGGAGATGCGCACCGCCACCGTGTTGATCGACTGCGTCACCGCGTCGGCAACGCGCATCGGCCCGCGGTACTTGCGGTCGAAGTTCGACGGCGTCCAGTTTCGGATGGTGATCGGCGAGTCGTCGATGATCGTGTCCGGGCCGATCCCGGCCTCGAGACCGGCGAGATAGACGAAGGGCTTGAACGCGGAACCCGGCTGGCGGAGCGCCTGGGTCGCGCGATTGAACTGGCTTTCGCGATAGTCGCGGCCGCCGACCAGCGCCAGCACGCGGCCGTCGGATCCCAGCGTCACCAGCGCCGCCTGATCGGCATCGCGCTTGTCCGAATACTTGGCGAGGATCGCCTCGACCTCGCCCTCGGCGATGCGCTGCAGCTTGGGGTCGAGCGTGGTCGTCACGATCAGGTCGCGATCGACGTAGCCGATGGTGGAGCCGACCTGGTCCAGCACCCAGTCGGCGAAGTAGCGCCCGCCAAGGCCGGCGGTCGGATAGTTGCCGCGCCCGACCGGCTGGCGCTTCGCCTCGGTCGCCTGCGCCTCGGTCAGGTAGCCGGCGTCGACCATGTTGGCGAGCACCTGCTCGGTCCGCACGCGCGCGCGCTCGGGATTGGCGGTCGGACTGTAGCGTGCCGGCGCCTTCAGCAGGCCCGCGATCAGCGCGCTCTCGTAGGTGTTGAGGTCCTTCGGATCCTTCGCGAAGTAGCGCTCCGAGGCCGCAGCGACGCCGAAGGTACCGGCGCCGAGATAGACGCGGTTGAGATAGATCGTAAGGATCTGGTCCTTGGTGAAGCGCCACTCGAGCCAGACCGCGAGGATCAGCTCCTGGATCTTGCGACCGAAGCTGCGCTCGCTGGTGAGGAACAGGTTCTTGGCGAGCTGCTGGGTCAGCGTCGAGCCGCCCTGGCGCACCGCGCCTTCGCGGATGTTGACGACAACGGCGCGCGCGAGCCCGATCGGGTCGAGGCCGAGATGGCTGAAGAAGCGGCGGTCCTCGGTCGCGAGCACCGCCTGCACCAGGCTCTTCGGCAGCTCGCTGAGGTTCGCCGGCCGGCCATGCACTTCGCCCGAGCTCGCGAACACGGTGCCGTCGGCCAGTGCCAAACGGATAGAGGGCTTCCGGCCGCTGTCCTCCAGGCCGGAGATGTCGGGCAGGGTCAGCGCGAAATAGGCGACCACGGCGGCGACCGCGACGCCGGCCCAGATGCCGGCGACCAGCCCCCAGCGCAGCAGGCCGTAGAAGATCGCCCGCCAGTCGACGCGGCTCTTCCGCTTCTTGGGCGAGCGCTTCGACCCGCGGTCCTGTGAGGTGACGGCCACGGGTTCCCGGATATCACGATTCGCGGTCACGGCAGAATGTCGCCGAAGATTGAGGCGTCATAGCGGCGTAGGTTCCGTCGGCGATCCTTCGGGGCTGTTAAACCCACGTTAACCGGGGCAGCCTAGGGTTAAGCGGAACGAGCCCCCTCACTCGGCTCCCGTCGTGCTGGCAGCTCCTGGTGTCATGTCCGCCGTCGCTCTCGATACCCGTCCAAGGATCAAGATACCGCTCAAGGTCCGGATCTCTGCCTGGTGGCAGGGTTTCGACCCCGAGGACATCTATGCCGGCGATCCCGAGCCGCTCGAATTCGACACCGGGCGGAGCAAGGGAGCTGCGGCGCCGGCGAAGCCGGGACCGACCAAGAAGAAGGTCCCGCTCTGGACCGCCGACCGCATCCAGGTCGCCGAGCGCCTGTGGGGCGCCGGCATGCATACGCCGGGCGGCGACGAGCACGTCGAAAGCCTGGTGAAACCGTTCGCCCTCAACCCGACGATGACGGTGCTCGACCTCGGCGCCGGGCTCGGCGGCTGCGCGAGGACGATGGCGAAGACCTTCGGCTCGTGGGTCACGGGATACGAGCAATGGCCGATCCTGGCCGAGGCCGGCATGCAGCGCTCGCGCATGGCGGGCCTCGACAAGAAGGCGCCGATCGAGACGTGGGATCCGGCGACGACCCAGCTCAAGCCCCGCGGCTACAACTGCGTCTTCGCCAAGGAGGCGTTCTTCACGATCGCCGACAAGGCGCGCCTGTTCGATCAGATCGCGACTACGCTGCGCCCGGGCGGCCAGCTCTGCTTCACCGACTACGTGCTGCCGGAAGCCGCCAAGCCGACCGAGGCGGTCGAGACCTGGATGGGCCACGAGCCGCAGGAGCCGTTCCCCTGCTCCTCCCAGGACATCCTCGACCTCCTCGCGCACAACAACCTCGAGATCCGCATCTCGGAAGACATCACCGACATGCACCAGGCGCTGATCCTGCAGGGCTGGCGCGACCTGACCCACGCGCTGGCGCCGGGCTCGGTGGCGCCCGAGACCGTGCCGCATCTCGTCAACGAGGCGGAGCTCTGGGCCCGGCGCAGCGCCGTGTTGCGGACCGGCGACCTCAGGGTCTACCGTTTCTACGCACTCAAGGCGGGCGATCCCGTTAGCTGATCCTCGACATCGCCGCCTGCTTCAAGGTAAAGGCGGCGCATGCTCAAGGACCGACGCGGGCTCGACACCTCGACCGACAATCCGCAGGCGCTCGCCGCCTTCGACGACGCCATCGACGGCTACGTCACCTTCCACGTCGATACGACCAAGCGTTTGAGCGAGGCGACCAAGGCCGATCCCGGGTTCTTCCTGGCGAACGTGCTCAAGGGCGGCATGGCGCTGCTCTCGCTGAACGCGAAGAACCTGGACCGCGCCCGCACCGTGCTCGCGCAATGCGCGGCGGTATCCGACGAGGCGAACCCGCGCGAGCGCCGGCACCTCGAAGCGTTCGAGGCCTGGGCCAAGGGCGATCTCGACCTGGCGCTCCGCATCTGGGAGTCGATCCTCACGGTCCACCCGACCGACCTGCTGGCGCTGCGCTTGGCGCATTTCCATTACTTCTGGCTCGGCCGCACGGCGCGCATGCTGGACTCGATCGTCGCCGCGACGAAGGGATGGAAGAGCGACACGCCGGGACGGAGCTGGGTCGCCTCGATGCAGGCCTTCGGGCTCGAGGAATGCGGCGAGTACGACGAGGCCGAGCACATGGCGCGCGAGGCGGTCGACTACGACCGCAACGACCGCTGGGGCATCCATGCCGTCGCGCATGTTCTGGAGATGCAGGGCCGCGCCGCCGACGGCATCAAGTGGCTCGACCAGAACGTG
>CAZZLX010000113.1:0-8870 GCA_964655235.1 uncultured Rhizobium sp. | reverse complement strand
TGGCGACGCGCGCGCCGCTGACTGCGACATAGCCCGCGGTGCCGGGCGCCGGGCGCGGCTTCGGCTTCCCGAGATGGCGGTTCTGCTTGTACCAGTTGCCGACGCCGACAAGCACGACCATGGCGACCAGGGCCGCGGCGGAGAACCAGACGATGCTTTCCTGACCCCGCGGCACGATGATGAAGGCCGCGAGCAGGGGACCCACCGCCGAGCCGGTGTTGCCGCCGACCTGGAACAGGGATTGGGCGAGTCCGTGCCGTCCGCCCGACGCCATGCGGGCGACGCGCGAAGCCTCCGGATGGAATACGGCGGAGCCGATGCCGATCATCGCCGCGGCGAGCAGGATCACCGGATAGCTGTGCGCCATCGACATCAGGATCAGGCCCAGGAAGGTCGAGCTCATGCCGATCGCCAGCGAATATGGCATCGGCTTCTTGTCGGTGTAGATGCCGACCACCGGCTGCAGCAACGAGGCGGTGCACTGGAAGGCCAGCGTGATCAGGCCGATCTGCGCGAAGTCGAGGGCGTAGTTGTCCTTCAGGATCGGATAGAGCGCCGGCACCATCGACTGCATCATGTCGTTCAGCAGATGGCAGAAGCTGAGCGAGAGGATGATGGCGAAGGTGGTGTTGTCGGAGCCTGCAGCCGAAGGGGCCGCCGAAGCGGCGGTCGTGGCTTCAGCCGGCAGGCTGCGTGTGCTTGCGGTGTCGTCGGTCATGATCTGAAGGAAATCCCGAGAGTCGGACGGTCAAGCTATGCGCCCGGAAGGGCCGGGATGTCCATTGCGGTTTCATACGTTTCGGACCCGGCCGGCCCAGAAGCGGTCGCGGATCGTGCGTTTCAGCACCTTGCCGACCGGGCTCCTCGGCAGGGAGTCCCAGATCTCGAATGATTTCGGTGTCTTCATGCCGCCGACTCGCTCGCGGCAGAAGGCCGACAGTTCCTCGACCGTCGCCGCGCCGGCGGCCTTCAGCTGGACGATCGCCTTGACCGCCTCGCCCCACTTGTCGTCCGGGACGCCGACCACCGCGCAGTCCTGCACCGCCGGGTGCGCCCAGATTACCTGCTCGATCTCGGAGGGGTAGATGTTGAATCCGCCAGAGATGATCATGTCGCGCTTGCGGTCGACGATGTAGAAGTATCCGTCCTCGTCCTTGAACCCGACGTCGCCGGTGTGGTGCCAGCCGAAGCGCGAGGCTTCCTCGGTCGCCTTCGGGTTCTTGTAGTAGCCCTTCATCACCAGGTTGCCGCGGACGACGATCTCGCCCTTCTCGTTCGAGGGCAGGATGTTGCCTTCGTCGTCCATGACCTCGACCTGAGCGAAGATCGTCGAGCGTCCGCAGCTCATCAGCCGCTTCTCGAGCTTCGGGTCGCCGACGACGTTGTGTTCCTCGGGCGACAGGAAGGTGCACAGCATCGGCGCCTCGGCCTGGCCGAAGGTCTGCGCCATCACCGGACCGAAGATCTCCATCGCCTCCTTGAGCTTCTCCGCCGACATCGGTGCCGCGGCGTAGACGAAATGAGTCAGCGACGAGTAGTCGAACTCGCGCACGCGTGAATGGCCCAGCATCATGTAGATCACGGTCGGCGGCAGGAACAGCGTCGTGACCTTGTGCCGCTGGATGCTCTCCATGACCAGGAGCGCGTCGGCGCTCGGGATCAGCACCGTGGTCGCGCCCAGTGCCAGCAGCGGAAATGAGATGCAGCCGGCCGCATGCGTCATCGGCGCCGCGATCAGGTGCACCGGCGGATTCTTCACCGGCATGGACGTGATGAAGTTCGCGATCATCGTCGCGAAGTTGAGGTTGGTCAGCATCACGCCCTTGGACCGGCCGGTGGTCCCGCCGGAGGGCCAGATCGAGGCGAGGTCGTGCGGCCCCGACGGCACGTAGCACGGATCCTCGTTCGCCTCGGCGAGCCAGCTCCTGAGATCGGGGTCGGCGCCTGCACGGTCCACGCAGACGAGGCCGATCAGCGTCGGCACCTTCTTCCGCATCTCCTCGGCGGCCGCGGCGAAGCTCGAATGATAGAAGAGGAACCGGCAGTCGTTGTCGGCGAGGATCGCGGCGTTGTCGTCGACCGCGTTGCGAGCGTTCAGCGGCATCCAGGCGCCGCCGGCGCGGAGAATGCCGAGGATGCAGGAGAACGCGTCGGCGTCGTTGGGGCTCAGCACCGCCGCGCCCATCTGCGGGGCGAGGCCGGCCGAGATCAACCGGTTGGCGATCCGATGCGTGCGGCGCTGCACCTCGGTGAAGGTGAGCGACACCTCGCCCCCGACCAGGCAGGGCCGGTCGGGATACAGGGCCGCTCCGCGGTCGAAGAAGTCGATCAGGCGCATCCGGTCTTTGCCTCCCCTTGGCCGGAATAATACGCTCGTGCCGCCCCCAATCGACGGCCGCCGCCGATCCACGGAACCGGCCACGGAGATCCATGATGTTCACGACCCGGCCCGAGCTCCTCGGCACCTTCGGTGCGACCGCCTCGACCCATTGGCTTTCGGCCGTTACCGGCATGGGCGTGCTGGAGCGCGGCGGCAATGCCTTCGACGCGGCGGCCACGATGGGCTTCGTACAGCAGGTGGTCGAGCCGCACCGGAACGGCCCAGGCGGGGAGGTCCCGATCCTGTTCCACCAGGCCGGCACCGAAGGCGTCCGGGCGATTTCCGGCCAGGGCCCGGCGCCGGCCGCGGCGACCGTCGAGAGGTACCGGGCCCTCGGCCTCGACCTCGTGCCCGGCACCGGCTTCCTCGCCGCGACGATCCCCGGGCCGTTCGATGCGTGGATGCTGCTGATCCGCGACCGCGGCACGCTGCCGCTCCGCGCGATCCTGGAGCCGGCGATAGCCCTTGCCGAAAAGGGCTATCCGATGATCCCGCGCCTGGCCAATGCCATCGCCAAGGTGGCCGCTACCTTCAAGATCGACTGGCCGACCTCGGCCGCGCTGTACCTGCCGAACGGGAACGCACCGGTTCCCAATTCCTATTTCCGAAACCCTGCGCTGGCCCGGACCTTTCGTCGCCTGGTCGAGGAGGGCGAGGCCGCCGGCGGCGATCGCGTGCGCCAGATCGAGGCAGCCCGACGCGCCTGGTCGCAAGGCTTCGTCGCCGAGGCGATCGACCGCTTCGTCCGGACGCCGGTGAAGGACACCTCCGGCCGGGCCCATGCCGGCTTGATCACCGCAGATGACATGGCGCGCTGGCAGGCACGGGAAGAGGCGCCGGTCGCCTACGACTACGGCCGCTACACGGTCGCCAAGTGCGGCGCCTGGAGCCAGGGGCCGGTATTCCTTCAGCAGCTGGCGTTGCTCGCCCGTGACGACATCGCCGGTCTCGATCCGAGCGGGTCGGAGTTCGTCCATCTGGTGGTCGAGGCGACCAAGCTCGCCTTCGCCGACCGCAATGCCTATTACGGCGATCCCGATTTCGTCGAAGTGCCGCTGCCGCATCTGCTGAGCGATGCCTACAATCGCGACCGCCGGTCACGGATCGGGGAGGCCGCCGCACTCGACACGCCGCCGGGCATCGTGCCTGGCTTCCAACCGAATGTCGCGAAGCTCAAGCGCGGGCCCGACCTCACGCTCGAGCCGCGCTGGCAGGCGGCGATGCCCGGCGATACCTGCCACCTCGACGTGGTCGACCGGCACGGCAACATGGTCGCGGCGACGCCGTCGGGCGGCTGGCTGCCGAGCTCGCCGGTGATCCCGGAGCTTGGCTTCCCGCTCGGTACGCGCGGCCAGATATTCTCGCTCGATCCGAACCACCCGAACGCGCTGGCGCCGGACAAGCGGCCACGGACGACGCTGACGCCCTCCCTCGCCCTTCGCGACGGCAAGCCGTACATGGTCTTCGGCACGCCAGGCGGCGATCAGCAGGACCAGTGGTCGCTGGTCATGTTCCTGCGCCATGTCCACCACGGCATGAACCTGCAGCAGGCGATCGACGCGCCGGCCTTCCACACCGCGCACTTCGAGAGCTCGTTCTGGCCGCGCGGCGCCGAGCCGCGCAAGGTGCAGGTCGAGGGTCGCTTCGGTGCCGAAGTCATCCGGGATCTCGAGCGCCGGGGTCACGAGGTGGAGGTCGTGGACGACTGGAGCGAGGGCAACCTGTCGGCGATCGCCCGTGACGGCGAGGTGCTTCGTGCCGGCGCCAACCCTCGTTACATGGAAGGATATGCGGTCGCGCGATAAGGTTAACCGTTTATAAACGCTGCCATTTTCGGGTGAGAGAACGGTTACCTCTTATTACCCTTCGTTAATCGTGTGTTCAAAACTTCCGGCTTAGAACGACCCTGGACTTAGTCGGGGTGCGAACTTGGACGGCTCGAGCATCATTGACCGGATGACGCGCGTACGATCGATTCGATGGGTCGCGACGATCATCGGCGCGGTCATCTGCTTGTTTCTTCTCGCCAGCTTCGGGGCGACGGCATGGCTCGCCTACGAGGACGAGGTCGCCGACGCCCAGCGCGAGACCGCGAACCTGGCGCTCGTTCTCGAAAAGCACGCCCAGCGTACCTTCAGCGTCGTCGACATGGCGATGAAGGCGGTCGTTCATACCTTCGAGCACGCTCCCGAGGTTACTCTCGCCGCCAGCCCGTCAGAGCTCTCGGTCCTCCTCGCAAACCATGCCGCGGGCCAGGAGGAACTGCTCAATCTCTTCGTGATCGATGCTCGCGGAAAAGGGTTGGCGGGTTCGTCCGGTACCGTGAGCGACATCGACGTATCCGATCGCTCTTTTTTTGTGAATGCCCGCGAGGACCGGAGTGGACGGCTCTTCATCTCCGAACCCATCAAGAGCCGAGCCGGCCTCGGCTGGGTCATGGTCGCTTCCCGGCGGATCCAGGACCGGCATGGGGAGTTTGCCGGCGTCGTCGCGGCCTCGATCCCCGTCGACTACTTCCTGTCATTCTACAGCACCCTTTCGATTGGCATGGACGGGGCGATCACGCTTCGAAATCGCGACGGCGTGGTCTATGCGCGGCACCCCAACGGTGCCGATTTGATCGGTCAGAAGACTGCGAACCCCGGCGTATTCAGTGCCGTTCAGTCAGGGCAAAGAAAGGGGAACCTACTGTTCTCGAACGAGGCCGGCGTGCGCAGCCGGATCGTCAGCTTCCGTGCCGTCGAGAACTTTCCCTTCGTCGTCTCCGTCGGGATCGCCAGGGCCGAGATCATGCGGCGGTGGTCGGAAGGCACGATACGGAACGGCATCGTGACCGTGACGCTGATGATCCTCGTCGTCGCCCTGCTTGCCGGCGTCGTGCATGAGGTCGGCCACCGGATCGCGGCGGACAAGGCGTCCCGGCGAAGCGAACAGGAAGCCGCCTCGGCCCGGCGCCGTCTCGCCGATGCGATCGACACCCTGCCCTGGGCGATCCTGGTGCTGGACGTCGACAATCGGATCGTGGTTTCCAGCCGGCGTTACGGCGAATTGTTCCCGCAGCTCGCTGATGTCGCCGTTCCGGGTGCGCCTTTTGCCGACGTGCTGCGTCGGATCGTCAGTTCTGGCCTCGTCGCCGATCCGGACTGGGCGGAGAAGAGGCAGGCGTTGCACAACCAGGGACCGCACGAGGCGGAGCTGCATTTCACCGATGGCCGCTGGTTCAGGCTGATCGTGCGGCTTACATCTGACGGCGGCCGGGTCTGCGCGCTGGAGGATGTGACCGAGGCGAAGCGTACCCAGGAGCTTCTGGCCCAGGCGCACAAGATGGAAGCAGTCGGTCAGCTGACTGGCGGTGTCGCGCACGACTTCAACAATCTGCTCACGGTCATCCTCGGCAATGCCGGGATGCTGATCGACGATGTCCCGGCCGACAGCCCGCTCAGGGGGGCGGCCCAGATGATCGAGGATGCGGCGCTTCGGGGAGCGGAGCTGACCCAGCGCCTGCTCGCGTTCTCGCGCCAGCAGCCGCTCGCGCCGGGCGGCGTCGACCTCAATCGCCTGGTCGAAGGCCTGCAGAAGATGCTCAAGCGCACCATCGGGGAAGATATCGACATTCGGCTCGCGCTCGGAAGCGATCTGCCTTTCGCCCTCGCCGACTCGGGCCAGCTCGAAAACGCGATCCTCAACCTTTCGATCAACGCGCGGGATGCGATGCCCAACGGCGGATGCCTCACGATCGAGACGGCGAGCGTCTTCCTCGACGGCAACTACGCACAGCAAGAGAACGACGTGAAGCCGGGCCCCTATTTGATGGTCGCCGTAAGCGACAATGGAACCGGCATGAGCCCCGAGGTCCTTGAACGCGTGTTCGATCCGTTCTTCACCACCAAGGAGGTCGGCAAGGGATCGGTTCTCGGGCTCAGCATGGTCTACGGCTTCGCCAAGCAGTCCGGTGGCCATGTGAAGATCTACAGCGAGGCCGGCATCGGCACGACGGTGAAGCTGTATCTGCCCGAAGCGCCCGCCGCCAAGGAGTCGCAGAAGGTCAGGGCGGCGCCCGACATCGTCGGTGGCGAGGGTGAATCCATTCTCGTCGTCGAGGACGACGCCGATGTCAGGTCCTATGCGACGTCGATCCTGCGCGGTCTCGGCTATACGGTCCACGAGGCCGAGGATGGCCCGTCCGCCGTCGCCAAGCTCTCGGAGCTGAAAGGGCTCGACCTGTTGTTCACTGATGTGATCCTGCCTCGCGGCATGGATGGGGGGCAGCTGGCAGCCCAGGCCTGGCGTAGCCGACCCAACCTGCCGGTTCTCTACACGTCCGGCTATACCGGCAGCGCCATTCTCCACCAGGGTCGCCTCAAGGCGGGGGCTCGTCTGCTCAACAAGCCCTATCGCAAGGCCGATCTGGCCAAGGCGGTCCGTACCGCGCTCGGCGGATAGCGCCGTTCCGGCATTTCAATCTTCCTCTCGCGGTTCGATGCCCTCTCCCGGCATGATGAAGGACCGGACCGGGAGGAGACGTCGATGGCCGAGAACCATGTCAGGAAGAAGCTGGGCGAGGGCAAGCTCGCGGTCGGGCTCACCTTGCGGATCGCGCCCTCGATCGAGATGACGGCCGTCGCCCGTCAGGCCGGCTTCGACTGGCTGTTCCTCGACATGGAACACGGGTCGATGGCGGTCCATCATGTGGGCCAGCTCTCGATCGCCGCCGGCATGGCCGGCATCACCCCGATCGCGCGTGTGACCCATCAGGACCTGGCGACCGCCGCCCGCCTTCTCGATTCCGGCGCGCACGGCATCGTTTTCCCGCATGTTGACACCCCCGAAGAGGCGCGCGCGGCGGCGGATGCCTGCCGCTTCGCGCCGGTCGGGCACCGCTCCTTCGGCGGCATGCCACCCAGCATCGGCTTCGCGCCGATCCCGGCGACCGAGGTGACGCGCAAGTCTAACGAGCTCGTCTTCATCGTCGCGATGATCGAGACGGAAAAGGCGGTCGCCAATGCGGACGCCATCGCCGCCGTTCCGGGCATCGACTGCCTGCTGATAGGCAGCAACGACCTCAGCCTCGACATGGGGATCCACGGCGATTTCGGTCACGCCAAGATCGTCGGCGCCTACGAGGCGGTGATCGGCGCCTGCAAGAAGCACGGCAAGGTTCCGGGGATGGGCGGCATCTACGACACGGTCTTCGCCAAGAAGTACGTGCAGATGGGCGCGCGGTTCATCCTCGGCGGCTCCGATCTGCAGCTGATCTCGGCCGGGGCCAAGGCCAGGACCGACTTCTTCACCTCGCTGCTTTAGGCGTTCATGTCCCTTATTTGGTCTGCCACGCCTCCGGTCGCGCGAACGGCGGTCTGGATGGTGCTCTGCGGCGTCTTCTTCTCGCTGATGTCGGTGATGATCCGCGTCGCGTCGAGCGAGCTGCCGGCCACGACGATGATCCTCGCCCGCAACGGGCTCGCCTTCCTCTGCCTTCTTCCGTTCCTGCTCCGTCACGGCGCCAAGGTTGTGCGGGCGCCGCGCCCAGGCTTCCTCATGTGGCTTGGCGCGATCCAGGTTCTTTCCAATGTCGGATGGTTCCTGGCGTTGAAGGTGGTGCCGGTCGCGGACGCGACCGCCATCAGCTTCCTCACGACGATCATCACGCCGGTGCTTGCCATCTTCGTGCTGAAGGAGCCGCCGCGGCCGGTCCGCTTCGTTGCGCTCGCAGTCGGCCTCGTCGGCGCCGTCGTCATCGTCCGGCCCGGCTTCCAGGAGATCTCGCTGGAGATGCTGATGCTGCTCGGCAACGCGGTGATCTATGCCGGCTTCGCCCTCATCATCCGCGCCGCCAGCCGAGACCATTCCTCCGACACGATCGTCTTCTACACGCTGGCCTCGGCGGTGCCGCTGGCAGCCGTGATCTCCATTCCCGACCTCGCCTGGCCGTCGTCGTGGGGCTGGGCTGTGCTGCTCGGCATCGGCGTCTGCGCCGGCCTCGGGCAGATCACGGCGACGCTGGGCTACGGGTCGGGCGAGACCTCGCTGGTGATGGCGTTCGACTTCCTCAAGCTCCCGATCGCAGCGGCCATATCGATGCTCACGATCGGCGAGTATCCGGATCGCTGGACCTGGATCGGCGCCGTGGTCATCTTCGCCGCCGCATGGGCGATGGTACGTAATGAAACTGCCAAGAAGTGACGGAAAGGGCTTTCAGATGAATCGCGCGGAACTCAGGGGCAAGGTGCAGACGGTGTGCGGGACGATCTCGCCGGACAAGCTCGGCCAGACCCTGATGCACGAGCACCTGCTCTCCGATCTCCGCACGCCGGCGCAGCGCAAGGTCAACGAGCCGGACGAGCCGATAAGCCTCCAGAACGTCTGGGAAATCAATTACGGTCGCAAGACCAACCGGATGCAGTACGTCCTCGACATGAAGGACATCGCCCAGTCCGAGATGGGTGCGCTGCGGCTTCTTGGCGGCGACTCCGTGGTCGAGCTCACCTGC
>CAZZLX010000112.1:0-8917 GCA_964655235.1 uncultured Rhizobium sp. | reverse complement strand
GGCGCCAACCAGTCGAACGTCCCGGTCGAGATGATCGAGGCCGAGTACCCGATCCGGATCGAGCAGTACGGCCTGGTGCCGAACTCGGGCGGGCCCGGAAAGCATCGCGGCGGTCTTTCCATGATCCGCGACTACCGCTTCCTCGGCGACGCCGGCACCATGACGCTGCGTTCCGACAAGCGCCGCTTCCCGCCCTTCGGCCTTTCCGGCGGCAAGGCCGGATCGCCCTGTCTCTCGATCGTCAACCCGGATGGGGAAGCGCGGAGCCTGCCGGTGCTGATCACCAACCCAGTGACCTTGCGGAACGGCGACCTCTTCCGCCATGTCCTTCCCGGCGCCGGCGGCTGGGGCAATCCGTTCGAGCGAGATCCGGAGCGGGTGCTGGAGGACGTGAAGCTGGGCAAGGTCGACCGGGAGCACGCCAAGACGGCCTACGGCGTCGTGATCACCGGCGAGCCGCCGGCGATCGACGCGGAGGCGACGCGGAAGGCGCGGGCGGCTTAAGGCTGCCGCCTCCGCCGGTCACGCGCTTGCGGTAAGTGGGAACCTCTACGCCGTCACGGCGTTTGAGGGGGTTGTAGCTTGTTCCAACCGCCTATCGCCTCAGCCCAGTCCCCCTCGGGCCATCCAGTCTCGTCATCCGATCCCACCGGAAGTTGGAGATGGCAATGCCTCACCCGAAGTCCCGGCCGGCCAGATTCATTTCGATCCTCGCGCTTACCGCTCTCCTGGCGGGCTGCGCCCAGCAACCGGCACCGACCGGCGAGGCTGCCATCACCGTACCGCCTCCCGGAAAGCGCGTGCACTATCAGGTCTTCTTCAAGACCGACAGCGCGGCGCTGGACGAGGAGGGGCGGTCTGTCATCGCCTCGATCGCTTCCGTCGCGGCGAGCGACAAGAACATGAGCGTCCGTGTGATCGGGAAGACCGATCGGCTCGGTGCGCCGCCCGTCAACATGGCCCTGTCGAAGCGGCGGACAGAGGTGGTTCTGGAGGCGCTTGTCGCCGCCGGCATGCCGACGGCGCGCATCGACTGGGGATGGACCGGCGAGCGGGGCGCGCCGATCCCGACGGCGGACGAGAAGTCGGAACCTCGTAACCGCGTGGTCGACATCACCGTCAACAAGGAAGCCAACTGACGAGCGGCCTCTACTGGTCCCGTGACCGGTATCCGACGCCCGGCTCGGTCAGGATGAGCTGCGGCGCTGCAGCGTCGGTCTCGATCTTCTGCCGCAGTTGCCGGATGAAGACGCGAAGATAAGCGACGTCCTCGACATGCGCCGGTCCCCAGACCTTCGTCAGGATCTGACGGTGGGTCAGGACACGTCCTGGATGCGCCAGGAGCAGCGCCAGCAGATCGAACTCCTTTGGCGTCAGCTTGATCGCCTGGCCATCCTTCGTGACCTGATGCGCCGCCGGATCGATGACGAGAGGCCCTAGGTTCAAGGTCTCACGCGCGCTGGGCGCAGCGCGCTGGATACGGAGGCAGGCTCGGATCCGCGCCAGCAGCTCCCCGATCCCGAACGGCTTGGCGACGAAGTCGTTGGCGCCGCAGTCCAGCGCCGCGACCTTTTCGTCCTCGCTGTCCTTGGCCGAGAGAACGATCACCGGTACGTCCGAAGTCTGGCGTAGCTGGCCGAGGACGACCTTCCCGTCCATATCCGGCAAGCCGAGATCGAGGATGACCAAGACTGGCGAGGCGGCGGGCGGGGCGCCGGCGATCAGGCGGAGAGCGGCATCGCCTCGATCGGCGAAGGCGACGCGGTAGCCCGCCGCTTCCAGCGCGTGCCGCAGGAACCGCTGGATCTGCGGCTCGTCGTCGATCACCAGGATCGTGGCGGCGCTAGCCATGGGACTTCGTCGGCGGCAACCGGATGACGGCCTCTGTGCCTTTGCCATGAAGGCCGGGGCTCTCCATCGTCAGCGACCCCGACAGCGCTCGTACGATGCCCTGGGCGATGGGGAGACCCAGTCCGGTGCCGGCGGTCCGAGTGTCCCGACCGCGAAAGAACGGCTCGAAGATATGTGGCAGGTCCGCCGGCGATATTCCCGAACCTTGATCGATCACGCTGATCCGCAGATGCGCGTCTTCCCATGCGACAAGCAACTGTACGATCCCGTCAGCGGAGAACTTCAAAGCATTGTCGACGAGGTTGAAGATCGCCTGCTCCAGAAGGACCGCGGACGAAAGGACCAGTGGCCGCTCCGGGGGAATGGCGACTTCGATCGTTCGTCCTGCATGACTGCGGCGGGCACGCTCCGCCGCACCATGCACGACGTCGGCAACGTCGATCCAATCGAGCTGAGGATCGAGGCCGGTGTTCAGGCACGTCAGGTGCAGAAGATCGGCGACGAAACGTGAAAGGCGCTGGGTCTCCTCCTCGACGGCCAGCAGCAGATCGGCGCGGCTTTCCGGGCTCATCGAAGCACCGAGCTCGCGCAGGCTCGAGACCCCGCCGAGGATGGTCGCGAGCGGCGTCTTCAAATCATGCGAGAGGGACGAGAGCAGGGCGGACCTCATTGCCTCGCGCTCGGCATCCTTGGCGAGCTGGATCTTCTCCAGCGCTAGCCTGCCCTGCTCGACGATCGCGCGTCCGATTTGCTCGTCGTGTCGCCTCGTCGGTCGCGTGTATCCGACGACACCGTGCGCTGATCCGAGCGAGCGGAACGTCATCGCGCTTCCGCCCCATCCGGGCGCCGCCGGTGCTTCGTCGCTGTTACGCCGGAAAGCTCTCTCAGCCGCCTGCAGATCCTCGGCGCCGAGGTCGACCGCGGCTGGTCTGGAAAGCTCCACGGACAGGCCCTCCTGCCGCGCCTGCAGGATGGCGGCACTTCCGCCGCCGGCCTTCACCAGATGGTCGAGCATCACGGTCTTCACGTCGCTCGGATTGGTCGACGACATGAGGTCGTGGGTGAAGCGCGAGAGCAGCTCGAGGGTGCGGGCGCGACGCGCGGCGGCGTCGGCGGTCTCGCGCAGCCTTCCGGCGAGGAAGCCGGTCGTGGCGCCGGCACCGAGAAGTGCCACGAGCGTCAGCACGTCGCCGGCATCGTTCACACGCAGCGTGTGACGCGGTTCGACGAACAGGAAGTCGTAGACGAGGAACGTGGCGAGGGAGGCTAGGATCCCGGTCCAGAAGCCGTAGCGGACCGATGCGGCCAAGACCGAGAGCAGGAAAATCAGGACCAGGCTCGGCGGCGGGAGAAAGCCGTCCAACAGATGGGCGACGGCGGTCGCCACGAGGACGATGACGAAAGTCCCGGCGATTGCTCGGAGACTGGGCCTGGCGCGCCAGACAGTTCCCTCGGTCGCCGGCTGAAGCGATGGGTCGGAAGGGGCCACGGCGGTTTGTGTGCCGGCCGGTCGGCCATGTCCACCGTCTTTACGGAATCCTTATGCCCGCATGCCGGGTTCCGCATCGCTTCCTTATGGGCGCGTGACCATTTTCGTCGCGGCTGGCCGGATCTCCCGGCTCATGGAGTGGCTGATGGATGCGACGCCCGTCTCGGAAATTTCCCCGGTTCATAAGGTATCCGCCCGGTCCGGCTTCTGGACCCTGACGCTCGGCTCGATCGGCATCGTTTACGGGGACATCGGCACGTCGCCGCTTTATGCGTTTCGCGAAGCGATGGTCGCCGCGGGACCGGCCTTCGGTCGAGAGGACGTGCTGGGCGTCGTCTCGCTGCTTTTCTGGGCCCTGATGATCGTCGTCACCTTGAAGTACGTGACGATCCTCCTGCGTGCCGACAACCAGGGCGAGGGCGGTACTCTGTCGCTTCTCGCGCTGGCGCAACGGGCAGTCGGACGCGCGACGCCTGTGGTCGTCGCGCTCGGCGTGGCCGGGGCGGCCCTGTTCTACGGCGACGCGCTGATCACGCCGGCGATCTCGGTATTGTCGGCGGTCGAGGGGCTCAAGCTCATCACCGCCGGTTTTGAGCCGTACATTCTGCCGATCACGATCGGCATCATCATCGCGCTGTTCCTCGCACAGCATCGGGGAACTGCGGAAGTTTCGGCATGGTTCGGTCCGATCACTCTGGCATGGTTCCTCGTCATGGCGGCAGGCGGCATCGTTCATGTCGCTGCCGATCCATCGATCCTCGGCGCCCTCAACCCGGTGCACGCCGTGCGCTTCTGTGCGAGCCACGGCACGGTCGGGCTCGTCGTTCTCGGCGCCGTCTTCCTCGCGGTCACGGGTGCCGAGGCCCTCTATGCGGATCTGGGCCATTTCGGCCGGCGCCCGATTCAGGCCGCCTGGTACTTCGTCGCCTTTCCAGCGCTGACCTTGAACTACCTCGGGCAGGGCGCCCTGGTACTCAACCAGCCGGCTGCGCTCGAGAGCCCCTTCTTTCTCCTCTATCCGGCCTGGGCGCTGGTTCCGGTTGTCATCCTCGCGACCTTGGCCACCATCATCGCGAGCCAGGCGGTGATCACGGGCGCGTTCTCGCTGACCCGCCAGGCGATCCAGCTCCGGCTGCTGCCACGCCTCAAGGTCCTCCATACTTCGGCCGAGCAGGCCGGGCAGATCTTCATGCCGATCGTCAACGTCCTGCTCCTCGTCGGCGTCCTCGGCTTGGTCGTCGCGTTCTCTTCGTCGTCGATGCTCGCCGCCGCCTACGGCATCGCCGTGACCGGCGCCATGGTGGTGACCGCTTTGCTCGCGCTCGTTGTCGTCAGCCACCGCGCGCGGTGGCACCGGTTCGCGGTCATGGGTCTGATCTGCCTCTTCCTCGTCATCGACCTGGTCTTTCTCGGAGCCAATCTCATGAAGGTCCTTGATGGCGGCTACGTGCCGCTCCTCATCGCAACGATCCTCGCGACGATCATGTGGACATGGCTTCGGGGCACGAACCTTCTCAAGGCGAAAGATCGCCAGATCGAGATCCCGCTCGCCGAGCTGATCGGCCAGCTCGAGCGCAGGCTACCGCCGACGATCCCGGGGACCGCCATCTATCTGACCGCCAACCCCGATCAGGCGCCGGTGTCGCTCATGCACAGCCTGAAGCACTTCAAGTCGCTGCATGAGCAGAACATCATCCTCACGGTCCGGACCGCGGATGTTCCCCGCACGCCCGACGCCGAGAGGGTCGAGATGGAAGAGATCAACCCGCGGTTCCGTCGCCTGACACTGACCTTCGGCTATATGGAGGAACCGAACATCCCGAAGGCACTCGGCCTCTGCCGCCAGCTCGGCTGGACGTTCGATGTCATGTCAACCTCTTTCCTGGTGTCACGCCGGTCGCTGAAGCTCGCGGCGAACAGCGGGATGCCGGGGTGGCAGAGCCGGCTGTTCATCTTTCTTTCGCGAAACGCGGCCAGCGCGACCGACTACTTCCACATTCCAGCTGGTCGCGTGGTGGAGATCGGGACTCAGGTCAACGTCTAGGCGGCTCGGCGCCTCGAAGGTATCTTCGGTGCGATCCCTACACGATACGGCAGCCCGACAATGCCCTTGGACGATCAGAGCTGGCGTGGCGGTGGCGGCGGACGTCGCCCGTCCAGGAATGTGCTCGGCGGCAAGCTCGAGGACTGCTCTCTCGATCCGGTGACCGGATTCTTCCGCAACGGCTGCTGCGACACCGTGCCCGAGGATATCGGCAGCCATACCGTCTGCTGCGTCACCACGGCCGAGTTCCTCGAATACTCCAGGAGCGTCGGCAACGATCTCTCCACGCCCTATCCGCAATACGGGTTTCCCGGCCTCAAGCCCGGAGATCGATGGTGCCTCTGCGCCCCTCGCTGGCAGGAGGCGCTCGAAGCCGGAAGCGCGCCCAAGGTCGTCCTCAAGGCGACGCATGAAGGTGCGCTCGCCTATTGCTCGCTCGATGATCTCAAGAAATTCGCGGTCGATCCGGCATAGGCGGCTCAACGTGGGTCGAGTAGGGTTCCCCCCATGACTGACGATACCGGCATACGGCGGACGGACAGGCGCATGATCGGCGTGCTGGGCGGCATGGGGCCGCTGGCCACTACCGACTTCATGCGCAAGGTGATCGAGGCGACGCCCGCGACCAAAGACCAGGACCACATCCCGATGGTGGTCTGGTCCGTGCCCCAGATCCCGGATCGTTCCGCCTCGATCTTCGGCAAAGGCGAGTCGCCGCTGCCGATGATGCAGGAGGGGATCCGGCAGCTGGAACGCATGGGCGCCGGCTGCATCGCGATCGCCTGCAACACCGCGCACTACTGGTACGAGGACCTTAGGCGAGGCTGCGGCGTCCGGCTTCTGCATATCGGCGACACGGCTTTCGAGCGCCTCGTGGCTCTCGGCGTGCCCAAGGGACCGGTTGGGCTGATCGCGACCGAGGCGACGGTCCAGACCAAGGTCTATCAGGATCGGCTCTCGGCGCATGGCTACGAGTCTCTGGTCCTCGGGCCTGACGAGAGCGAGCGCCTGTTCTGGCCGGCGGTCCGCAAGGTCAAGACCGGCGACACCCGGGGCGCGACGCCGCTTCTCGAGGAGGCGGTCGAGCTGTTGGTCGGGCGTGGGGCCGCGCGCGTCGTCCTCGGGTGCACCGAGGTCCCGGTCGGACTGGCGCCGGCACGGAAAGAGATCCTGGAGTGCTGCTTCGACGCGACCGACGCGCTGGCGCTCGCCTGCGTGGCATGGGCGACGGCGGAGACGGCGCGCGCTTCCTAGGACGCGCCGACAATGGCAGCGATCGCGCAGGGACGCATCCTGGCCTGGGAAGGCGGAAGCCTGTGGATCTTCGAGACCCGTGCCTTGCCGGGCGCGGGGATGCGGTCGACGGACTTTCATTCCCACCACGCCATTCAAGTCACCATGGCCCTCGGCGGGCGCTTCGAGCTGCGAACGCCGGAAGCGGCGATGCGCGGCGACGCCGTGGCGGTCGCGGCCGATGCGAGCCATCTATTCGAGGCGGAAGGGCTGGTCGCGATCATCTTCGTGGAGCCGGAAAGCCGCGCCGGCAGGGCCGTCAGCCGGGCGCTGTTCGCGGACGCGCCTCTCGCCCGCGTCCCGCGTGAACGGCTCGGCGACCTGATGGACCGGCTGCGGGAGGTCTTTCGCGATCCGGCCGCGAAGGACGATGCTTTCGAGGCACTCGGCCGATCGGTGGTGGCCCGGCTCGCCGGCGGCATGGCCGCCGACAATCCCGATCTGCGTGTGCGGAAGATGATCGCCTATGCGGCAAGCGCGATCGACCGGCCGCTCGGCTTGGCCGATGTCGCCGGCGTAGCCGGCCTCTCGCCGAGCCGGGCCAGGCATCTGTTCGTCGAGCAGACAGGTCTCCCGTTCCGGACCTATCTCCTCTGGCTTCGCGTGACGAAGGCGGTCGAGATATTCGCGAGTGGACGTTCCCTGACCGACGCGGCGCATGAAGCCGGGTTCTCGGACTCGGCGCACCTCAGCCGCACCTTCCGGCGAATGTTCGGTCTTAACGCGGCCTCCCTCCGCATCGAGTAGGTGACAGCACTTTTTAGCCGTTTCGTTCAAGTCGACGCGGCACGCCGAGCGTAGAAGCGGGGCCTCTCCAACCGGAAACCAGGAGGTTCCCATGACCAACGCCTGCACTTGCGATCCCTGCACCTGCGCGCCGACCTGCGCCTGCTCCTCGCCCCCCGTCGAGGCCGCTCCCGAAAGCGCGGTCGCGTGCGGCTGCGGTTGCGGCTGCTCGGCCGCCGGGTGCACGGCCGAATGCGACTGCACCGGCTGAAAGCGGCGACCTCGCGCCGGGACGGCTCACGCAGCCTCTAGCGCAGGGGGCTTCAGTTCGCCGGCGCCGGCTCCATGCCCTTATCCTTGAGGATCGCCTCGGCGCCGGGGCCTTTCAGCGCCGCCAGCAACGCGCGTGCCGCACTCGCGTCGCGCGCGCTGGTGCCCGGTGCACCGGCATAGACCGTGTAGTTCTGGATCTCGCGCGGGATCGGGCCGACCAGCGTCGCGCCCGGTACCGCGAGGATCTCGCTGATCTGGTGCAGCGCGATGTCGGCTTGGTCGTTGACCAGTTTCTCGGCGACGAGGCCGCCGGGAACCAGCACCGCCTTCGGCTTGATCCTGTCGGCGATGCCCCACCTCTCGAACAGCTCCGAGAGATAGATGCCGCTCGATCCGCCGGCCGCGGGGTCGATGTAGGCGACGGCGCGTGCCTTCAGCAACGCCTCCTGGAAGGCGGCGACCGAGCTGATGTCGGGCGGCGGCGCGCCCTTCTTGACTGCGACGCCGATTGCCACGCGAGCCAGCCGCACGGCAGTGCCGTCGACCACCTTTCCGGCCTTCACCAGCGGCTCGATGCCGCCCGGCGGGAGGACGACGAGATCGAACGCCTCGCCGCCGCCGATGCGGCGCGCCAGCGCGCCGGCAGTGTCGTTGTCGATCGTGACCTTGTGACCGGTCTGCTTCTCGAAATCCGGCGCCAGCGCCGCGACGACCGGCTTGAACGCGCCGGCACTCAGGACCTTGATCTCCGCAGCGAGGGCAGGGGCGGCGGTCAGCAGTAGGACGAGGATCACGGCAAGGCGGCGCATGTCTCGAATCCGGTTGAGGAAAGCCGATCCTAGCCGGGGCCTCGCCGTTCCCCGATCACATCCGCATCAGCCTCAGGCCGCCCGGCCCAGGCTCGGGACCGCGCCCTTGCCGCGCACTTCCGCTTCCTCGAACTCGGCCGCGGCGATGGCGCGGTCGAGAGCAGCGCGGAGTTCCTTGGCCGAGGCCAGGGTCAGCTCGACCGCGGCGCGGGCGCTCGCATCCAGATCGGCGTGGAAGAAGTCGAGCGTGATCACGTCGCCGAGCGGTGCGTGACGCGCATGGTCATAGGCGACCACGGCCCGGGAGAGCGGGAACCAGTCGCGCGCGCCTTTGGCCATGCCTTCCGCCGACGCGATCTCGATGATCGAGGTGCACATGACGAGTTCCCTACTTCGAGAGGTGCTTGCCGAAGAACGCGAAGACCTTTTTCC
>CAZZLX010000111.1:0-8982 GCA_964655235.1 uncultured Rhizobium sp. | reverse complement strand
GAGCGCTACAATGGCATTGTAGAGGTCAGCGGTTCGATCCCGCTTGGCTCCACCATCACGAAGGGGGACTCGACGGCACAGTCGAGTCCCCCTTCGCATTTCCAGAGCTTGTGTCAGAGCGAGTCGGCCGCCGCCCGCGACGTCCGATCTCTTATTTCGGATCGGAAATAATACGTTTGCTGCCGGGATGAGGCGGTGCCCATGATGACGCTGCCCGTCGTCGCCTGACGGCGGAGTCACCTGGGAGAAGACAATGCAAATCCAACGGGCCTTGCTGGCAGGCGTGGCGGTTCTGGCGCTGTTGGCGCCGACGGCCGACGCCAAGACGTTCCGATACGCGACGTCGGGAGACCTTCTCGGCCTCGACCCGCACCTCAACAACGAGGCGCTCACCAACGGCTTCAAGGGCAACGTCTACGAAGGCTTGATCACGCGGTCGGCCGACCTGAGGCTTGAGCCTGGCCTCGCCACCTCCTGGTCGCAGACCGGACCGACGACGTGGCGCTTCACGATCCGCAAGGGCGTCATCTTCCACGATGGCACGCCGTTCACCGCCGCCGATGTCGCGTTCTCCGTGCAGCGCTTCAATCACGCAAACTCGACCATGGCGCCGGCCGCGCCAGGCCTCGAGTCGGCGACCGTGATCGACGACTCGACGGTCGAGATCCGCACCAAGGCGCCGGATCCGGTGGTCCTGCAGGGTCTGCCGTTTCTGTTCGTCATGTCGAAGGCGTGGTCGGAGAAGAACGCCTCGGCCGAGCCGGCGAGCGGCGCCAATCCGACCAGCCACGCCAATCTCAACGCCAACGGCACCGGCCCCTTCAAGGTGACGGGCCGAACGCCCGATCAGCAGACGACCCTGGCGCCGCATGCCGGTTGGTGGGGCAAGCCCACGCACAACCTGACCGAGGTCACGTTCCGGCCGATCAAGGCGGATGCGACCCGGCTCGCGGCGATCGTCTCAGGCGAGATCGACATGATGTTCCCGGTGGCGCCGCAGGACGTCCAACGTCTCTCGACGACCTCGGGCGTCCGCATCCTGACCGGCCAGGGCGTGATGACGGTGTTCTTTTGCCTCGATCAGGGCCGCGCCGAGCTGCTCGACATGCCCGGCACCGGCAAGAACCCGCTAAAGGACAAGCGCGTCCGCCAGGCGATGTACCAGGCAATCGACATGGACTCGATCGCGCGCGTCGTCATGCGCGGAGCCGCGACGCCGACCGGCCTGCTGATCGGCCCGGGGATCGAGGGCTTTGATGCCGAGCTCAACAAGCGCTACCCGTTCGATCCGGACGGCGCCAAGAAGCTGCTGGTCGAGGCTGGGTATCCGAACGGCTTCCCGATCACGCTCGATTGTCCGAACGACCGCTACGTCAACGACGAGGCGACCTGCCAGGCGGTGGTGGCGATGCTGGCCAAGGTCGGCGTCCAGGTGAAGCTCAACGCCCAGACAAAGGCGCTGCACTTCGCCAAGGCAGGCAAGCCCGGCAACTACAACACCAGCATGTACATGCTGGGCTGGATCCCCGGCACCTTCGATGCGCATCACGTGCTGGTCAACCTGATGACCGAAGGCGGCATCTGGAACGCCGGCATGTACAAGAACGCTCGGGTCGAAGAGCTGACCAAGGCGATCGGTGTCGAGATGGATCCGGCCAAGCGGAAGGCGATGATGCTGGAGGCCCTCAAGATCCATAAGGACGACTTCGGCCATATCCCGCTGCATCAGCAGGCGACTGTCTGGGCGGCACGCGACAGTGTGGCCACTATCCAGCAGTCGCCTCTCGACTTCGTGTACCTCAAGGACGTGGTGATGAAATAATTCAGATCGCGGCGGAGGCGGTCGATCCGTCTCCGCCGCGCCTTCGATGGCGGAACCTGGCTACAAATTTCCGTCATCGCTCGGCCGGCGACATTTAGGATCCCGGCCAGGCAAGTCTAAGCATCTTTACTTGCGATCTGGCACTCAGGGACCTGCGCACCTCGCGGAGGTCTTCGTGTGTAACCATTTACCCTGCGTTTACGAGCCGGTGGTAAGAGTGCCCCGCGACAGCAATCCGGGGGCTCGTAGAGCCTGATTGCCGGCTCACATTCGTCAGTCTCCATTCATTGAAAGTCGAGCTCCCTTCCATGACCCCGCGGAGAACCGAGGGCCGCCTCGCGCACGCGATGCCCAAAGATCCCATCCTGATCCGGCTCCTTGCCTATTGGCAGGAACTGCGCGGCGAAAACCGCGCCTCGCTGCGCGACAACTTCGATCCGGCGGAAGTGGCCTACGGCCTCGACCGGATCGCGCTCGCCGAGGTCCTCGCCGATGGCGATCTTCGCTGGCCGGCGGCCCGCCGGCCGAGCCTGCTCGGCCGTATCGGCCCCACCTTCACGGCGACGGTACGGCATGGCGCCCTGGCGATTGGCCAGACCCTGGAAGGGGTCATCGACGCGCTCGTCGCCGCCGGGAGGCGGGCATGATCGCCCTCCGGAAATCCGGCATGAGTTCGAGCGCCTTCGACACTAAGCCGACCGCGAACGAGGTTGAGCTGTTCGATGCCGTCGATCCGACGCGTCTGCGTTCGCCGAAGATTCGCCTTCTGGCGGAGGCGTGGCAGGGAATGCGGCCCGCCCCTGACCTGCTGCCCGGGCGCCAGCACTTCGACCCTTCTGCCGTTGGTCGGCTGCTGCCTCAGTTGCTTACGCTCGATCTTCTGCGCAGCGACGGTGAGATTCGCTCTGTTCGATACCGTTTGATCGGCTCGATGATCCGCGACGCCTACGGCGAGGACACGACCGACAGGGAGGTCGATGAGTTCCCCGATCACTTTCGGCTGTCTGCGGAGACCGGCCGTCCGGTCTGGCGTTTCGGCCCGCCGGCGCAGACGATCCTGCAGGGACGGGTAACATCGATCGAGAACCTGATGCTGCCACTCGCCACCGACGGCAGGAACGCCGATGTGCTGGTCGTCCTGTCGGTGTTCTTCGACCAGTCGGGCCGCGAGTTCCGCCCGTTCCGAAGCCGCGTCCGCCTCTCCTAGAGGCTACTTCGCCCAGTCCGGCCGTGGGATCTGGAGATAGGCTTCGCGCAGGGCGGTCGACCACTGCTCGCGCAGACTGCGGAAATAAGGATCGTCCTCGCCTATGCGACGCCTGATGTCGACCGCGAGCGCGTCCTTCTTGTAGACGAGCAGGTCGACCGGCATGCCGACCGTCAGGTTCGAGCGCAGCGTCGAATCCATCGACACCAGGGCAAGCTTGATCGCGTCGTAGAGCTCGGTGTCGTAGCGCGCGGCGCGATCGAGGATCGGCTTTCCGTACTTGTGCTCGCCGATCTGCAGGAACGGCGTGTCCTCGGTCGCCTCGATGAAGTTGCCGGCCGAATAGATCTGGAAGAGCCTGGACGAGCGTCCCTTGATCTGGCCGGCGAGCAGCAGCGCCACGTCGAATCCCACGTGCTGGGCGCGCATCGCCTCGCCGTGGATGTCGTAGACCTTGCGCACGGCCTCGCCGACGATCTGGGCGGCGCGGAACATGGTCGGCGCCTTCGACAGCGTCTCCATGATGCCGGACTCGAGGCTCTCGAACCCTTCCGAGACGAGGTTCACCACCGCCTGCGTGACCGCAAGGTTGCCTGCGGTCGCAAGGCAGATCATGCGCTCGCCTGGAATCTCGACGACATGCAGCTTGCAGAACGTGGCAATGTTGTCGACGCCCGCGTTGGTGCGGGTATCGGCCAGGACGACGAGCCCGTCCTTGAGGCGAAGGCCGACGCAGTAGGTCATTGCGGTCTAGAACACCCGGGCGCGGTAGAGGTTACTGTTGCGCCTGAACCTGCTGCACTTCCACCGCGACCGCAAGGGTCTCGGCGGCGCCGCCGCGGCGCACGCCGCGGACGGGGGCCGCGTCCGCGTAGTCGAGGCCGGTTGCGACCCGCACATAGGCTGCGGTCGGCGAAACTCCGTTGGCGGCATCGAAGCCGACCCATCCGAGCCGTTCGATCCTGATCTCGGCCCAGGCGTGGCTGGCCTCGGCGGGAACCGTCAGCGCGCCGTCGCAGAGGTAGCCGCTGACGTAGCGTGCCGGATGGCCCAGGAAGCGCGCGGCGGCGGCCATCACATGCGCGTGGTCCTGGCAGACGCCGCGTCCGCGGGCCAGGGCTTCGGCTGCCGATGTGGCGACCGAGGTGGATCCGATCTCGTAGGCGACGCGCGCGCGGACGTCGAGCATCAGCCGGTGCAGGCGCTCGACCGGATCGACGACGCTCTCATGCACGCGCGCCAAGGCCTCGATCGCCGCATCTGCCCGCGTCGCCTCTGTGCTCCTGAGGAAATAGAGCGGCGGCAGCGGATCAGCCGCGCCCGCGACGATGCCGTTCGTGTCGGTCGTCTCAATCTCGCCGGTGGCGACGATTGCCGACTCCTCATGCCGACGACCGTGGGTCGCTAGGTGGCAGCGGTTGCCGTAGCCGTCCTCGAATCTGGCCAGCATCCGTCCTCCGCCGTCGGTCACGCGCCAGGCGAGGACGCGCTGGCCTTCATGGTCGCGGGGCGTCAGCCGGACGACCTGGGCGGCGTAGTCGACCGGGCTGTCATAGCGATAGCGGGTCTCGTGGCGGACGCGGATGCGCATGGGACTAGAAGAGGTAATGGCGCCCGATCTCGCCGCCGAGAACCGCGTTGGTGTCGATGAACTCGGTGAGGAATTCGTGCAGCCCGGACTGGAAGATCGCATCGATCTTGCCGAAGCGGAGCCGTGCCTCGACCTCGCCGGCGAGGCGATGGCATTCGCCGCGCGTGCCGTAGGCCTGGCCCAGAACCTCCAGCTGACGCGCGATCTCGCCGAGGCAGCTCATCAGCGAGCGCGGCATCTCCGGCCGGAGGATTAGAAGCTCGGCGACCAGCCACGGCTTGATCCGGTCGCGATAGACCCAGTGATACGAGCGCAGCGCCGAGACCGAGCGGAGGATCGCGGTCCACTGGTAGTAGTCGATGGAACCGCCCACCGTCTCGGCCTTGGGCAGCAGCACGTAGTACTTCACGTCGAGGATCCGGGCGGTGTTGTCGGCACGTTCGACGAAAGTGCCGAGCCGCGTGAACCAGTAGGCGTCGCTCCTGAGCATCGTGGCCCCGGCGGCGCCGCCGAACAGCAACGAGCGTTCCTTCACTCGTTCGAGAAAGCGACCGACACGTCCAGGCACGAAATCATCGCGGGTCAGCTTCCGCGTTTCGAGCCAGGTGCCGTTCACCGCCTCCCACATGTCGGCCGTCAGCGCGGTGCGGACGGCACGCCCGTTCCGCCGTGCCGTCTCCAGGCAGGAGAGGATCGAGGACGGATTGTCGGAATCGCGTGCGAGGTGATCGATCACGGTCTCGGCCGATGCACGCTCGTGCTTGGCATAGAAGCTCCGCTCGCAGCCGGCGGCGACGATCGCGGAATGCCACTCGTCGGGACCGTCGGCCGGGCCGTGCGGCAGGCTCGACATGCGCATCGCGACATCGAGAAGACGAGCGACGTTCTCCGCGCGCTCGATGTAGCGTGCAAGCCAGAACAGGTTTTCGGCGGTGCGGCTCAGCATGGGGCTACCGATCCAGGACCCAGGTGTCCTTGGTGCCGCCGCCCTGGCTCGAGTTAACGACCAGGGATCCCTCGCGCAAGGCGACGCGGGTCAGGCCGCCCGGCACGATCCTGGTCTCTCGCCCCGACAGCACGAAGGGTCGGAGGTCTACGTGCCGGGGGGCGATGCCGCTGTCGACGAAGGTTGGACATGTGGAGAGGCTGAGCGTCGGCTGGGCGATGTAGCTGTCGGGCCGCGCCTTGATCTTTTCGGCAAAGGCTTCGCGCTCGGTCTTGGTCGCATGCGGCCCGACCAGCATGCCGTAGCCGCCGGAGCCGTGGACGTCCTTGACCACGAGCTCATGCAGCCGGTCGAGCACCTGCGCGCGCTCGTCCGGCTCGGAGCAGCGGAAGGTCGGCACGTTCTTCAGGATCGGCTCTTCACCGAGGAAGAAGCGCACCATTTCGGGCACGTAGGTATAGACCGCCTTGTCGTCGGCGATGCCGGCGCCGGCCGCGTTGGCGAGGGTGACATTGCCGGCGCGATAGGCGGCCATCAGCCCAGGAACGCCGAGGGCCGAGTCCGGCCGGAAGGCCAGCGGGTCGAGGAAGGCGTCGTCGATGCGGCGATAGATCACGTCCACCCTCTGGCGGCCGCGCGTGGTCCGCATGTAGACGACGAGATCCTCGACCATGAGGTCGACGCCCTCGACCAGCTCGACGCCCATCTCGTCGGCGAGAAACGAGTGCTCGTAGTAGGCGCTGTTGTAGGAGCCCGGCGTCAGCAGCACGACGGTCGGATTGTCGGAGGCGGCCGGCGGCGCCACCGAGCGGAGCGTACCGAGAAGCTCTTCAGGATAGTGCGAGACCGGGCGGATGCGGTGCTTGCGGATCAGGTCCGGGAAAAGCCGCATCGTCGCCTCGCGGTTCTCCAGCATGTAGGAGACGCCGGATGGCGTGCGGCAGTTGTCCTCCAGCACGTAGAACTCTTCCGGTCCCACGCGCACCATGTCGATGCCGGCAATGTGCGTGTAGACGCCGGCCGGAACCTTGAGGCCGACCATCTCGGCAGCGAAGCCGGGATTGTGGAGAACGAGCGCGGGCGGGATCTTCCCGGCGCGGATGAATTCCTGCGGCCCGTAGACGTCGGCGATGAAGGCGTTGAGGGCTCGGACGCGCTGGATCAGGCCGCGCTCGAGCACAGCCCATTCACCGGCATCCAGGATGCGCGGGATAATGTCGAACGGGATCAGGCGCTCGGGATCGCCGCCTTCGGTATAGACGGCGAAGGTGATGCCGGTGCGCCGGAAGATCAGCTCGGCCTCGTCGAGCTTGGCGGCCAGGGTCTCCCTGGGAGTCTCGGCCAGCCATCTGGCGACGCCGGCATAGGCGGGTCGCGGCGTCGCCGCAGCTCCCATTTCGTCGAAGGCGGATGTCACCGCCGGCGCTCCCTGCCGTTGCCGATCGACGCTGATTTCAGCAAGCGACATGCCATGGATGTCCTCCCCGAACGAAACGCGGCGCGGCCTGCCGCCGCACCGGTTCGCTGCCTCTCGGGAGGTCAGAGGCTGATGACGGGGGCGGCAGATGCCGTCGAAATGATCGCCCGGCGGGCGCCCGACCGCAACTCGACTTGGAAGGTCAGGCCTTCTTGAGCCGCTTGCTCCAGATCACCAGCTCGGCCATCAGGTCCTTGATCAGGCCCTTGGTGGTCTCGTCGGTGAGGTTGCCGGCCGCGTCGAACTTGGTGGCGGCGCCACCGATGGAGACCTCCGGCTTGTTGACGAAGCGCATGTTGAGGAAGATGCCGATCTGGCGGAGATGGAACTGGGCGCGCGTGCCGCCGAACAGGCCGCCTGAGGCGCTCATGATCGCGACCGGCTTGTCGTTGAACGGCTGCTCGGGCGGACGCGAGGCCCAGTCGATCGCGTTCTTGAGCACGCCGGAAACCGAGTAGTTGTACTCGGGCGTGGCAAAGACGAGGCCGTCGGCCTGGGCGATCTTCTCGCGCAGCTTCTGCACAGGTTCGGGGAAGCCCTGGACCTTCACGTCCTCGTTGTAGAGGGGGAAGCCGGAGATATCGAAGATCTCGAGGCTGGCGCCGGCCGGCACCAGGCCGGCGGCGGCGTTGAGCGCGGACGTGTTGAACGAGCCCTTGCGCAGGCTCCCCGATATGCCGAGGAGGCGGATTTCGGCCATGTGCGTCGCTTTCCTGGTTGGTCGCCCGGCGAACGCCGGATGGCACGATTGTTCCCGGTGCCCTGTCCAGGTTCAACCATATTGTAAGTGTGGGTGCTACGAATTGCCCGTCGTCGCAGCGAAGACGCGGGCGTAGTTGCCGCCGAGCAGCTTCAGCACTTCCTCGCCGTGGAAGCCGCGGGCGAGCAAGGCCGCGGCGAGATCGGGAAGCTGGCGATAGCTCGAGAAGGTCGGTGGTGCGGTGAGCCCGCTCATGTCGGTACCAATGCCGACATGGTCGATGCCGGTAGCATCCACCATGCGCGCCATGCCGGCGGCAAGCGCGGCGATGTCGGGGAAGATGCTGGACGGCGGCCAGATACCGATGACGCCACCGGTGCCGGCGACGATGCGCGCATGATCAGGCGAGATCAGCCGGCTGTTGGGCAGCGGCCGATTGGCGAGCGAGGTGTGCGAGATGACCAGCGGCTTGGTCGTGACCGACGCCGCGCGCTTGACCAGATCGACGGGGCCGTGCGCCACGTCGACGACGATGCCGAGGCGGTTGCAGGCGCGGATCACGTCGGCGCCGAAGTTGGTAAGGCCTCCATGGACCGCCGGCTGCGTCTGGATGTCGCCGAGCTCGTTGATCCGGTAGTGCGTGAGCTGCAGATGGCGCAGGTGATAAAGACGGTACGCTTCTTCCAGACGCTCGATCCGGCCTTCGAGAAAGTCGGCGCCTTCCGCCGAGATGATCGCGGACGGTCCGGTGCCGGGTGCGGCCTGCAGCGTCGCCGCGTCGGTGACGATGCCGAGCTTCTGCTGGGCGACGAGCGCCGAGAGCCTGGCGAAGGAGAGGCGGCTCCACTCGTAGAGTTCGCCCGGACCCGGGTCGCGCACCGCCTCGATGCGGCGCTCTGGTGTCAGCTCCAGCACTGGCGTGTCGGCGACCATGGCCAAGCAGATCGCCGCCATCCCGCCGTCGCGCATCGGCGCGGCCACCGGGGCGAACGGCGCATTCTGCGGAACGTTAGTCCGACCGATGGCCCGGCCCGTATGCGAGTGGATGTCGACCGTCAGCGCACCGGCGAGGAGTGCATGAGCCTCGGCGAGGCCGGCCTGGGCAGCGGCTGAACCGGAAGCCGTCACGCCGGTGCAGAACAGCAGGCCGCCGCCGAGAAATTCCTGGCGGCCGAAGACGCTTGCCGGCCCGCAGCAGCCCGCAGGCTCGTCGGCCGTCACGGCATGCCCGGCATGTCG
>CAZZLX010000110.1:0-8993 GCA_964655235.1 uncultured Rhizobium sp. | reverse complement strand
GCGGATGCGAGGTGTGTGTCGAGAACGATGAGCGAGCGTAGTTAGTTTGGGTGGTTGAACGACCGACCTCGCCAGGCCCCCACCCCGTCCCTCCCCCGCGTAAGACGCGAGGGAGGGGGTACGAAAGGCGCCGGCGAGATTGAGGGGGAAGATGCACCGCGAACCGCTGATCATGGTCTGCACCTGCGAGATGTCGGGGCGGGTGCGCGGCAAAGGGTTTCCGGCGCGCGATGTCGCCTCGCGGATGAGCGCCGGTGTCGGCTGGGTTCCGACCAACTCGATGATCAACGCCTTCTCGAAGATCCCGGCGACGCCGTTCGGCACTGGCGGCGACCTGATCCTGGTGCCGGACCCGAAGACCGAGGTGAAGGTCGATTTCGGCGACGGCTCGGCGAACGAGCATTTCTTCCTCGGCGACCTGCGCCACCTCGACGGCACGCCGTGGGACTGCTGCCCGCGCGACTTCGCCCGCCGCGCGCTGGCGGCGCTTAAACAGACCGCCGGCGTCGACCTCTACTCCGCCTTCGAGCACGAGTTCGTCTATACCGGCGTCGACTCGAGGCCCGGCGAATCCTATTCGCTGGATGCCTATCGCCGGCAGGGCAGCTTCGGCGATAGCTTCATGGCGGCGCTGAAATCAGCGGGCGCGGAGCCGGAGACCTTCCTCCCCGAATACGGCGCCAGGCAATACGAGTTCACCGTGCGCCCGGCGCTCGGCATCACGTCCGCCGACCGCGCCATCGTCGCCCGCGAGATGGCGCGCGCCACCGCGCATCGGATGGGCCAGCGCGCGATCTTCTCGCCGATCCTCGATCCCAACGGCGTCGGCAACGGCGTCCACATCCATTTCAGCTTCCGCGACGCGCATGGCGGTTCGGTCACGCACGATCCCAAGGATGCGCTCGGCCTCTCCTCCATCGCGCGCCACTTCGCCGCCGGCGTGCTGCACCACATGCCGGCGCTTTGCGCCATCACCGCGCCGTCGTCGGTCTCCTACATAAGGCTGCGTCCGAACCGCTGGGCCCCCACCATCGCCGACATGAAGCAGCAGGACCGGGGCGCCGCGATCCGCATCTGCCCGGTGATCCCGGGGCCGGACGTGGCGCACCAGTTCAACCTCGAATTCCGCGTCGCCGATTCCGCCGCGAGCCCGTGGCTGGCGCTGGGTGCTCTGGTCTGGGCCGGCGTCGATGGCCTGAAGCGCAAGCTCGACCTGGGCACGAAAGGTCCGCCGCTGCCGGCGACCTTGGGCGAGGCGCTCGACGCGCTCGAATCCTCATCCGCCGCGAAAGCCTGGATGGGCCCCGTCTTCCACGACGCCTATCTCGTTCACAAGCGCGGCGAGCTCGCCGGCCTCGAAGGCTTCACCGAGTCGGCGCAATGCGACCTCTATGCGGAGACCTACTGATGAGCTTCCCCACCAGCCGAGAGATCGCCGTCGAGCCGAAGGCGACGACGCTGCTCTACATCGACGTGCAGAACTACTGCGCCAAGCGCGACGGCAGCGAGTTCGCCAACCACACGCCGGAGGTGTTCCAGGAGAAGCTGGGCTACTTCTTCGAGGAGATGGAGAACCGTGTGATCCCGAACATGCAGCGCCTCCAGGCCGGCTGCCGCAAGGCCGGGATCGAGGTGATGTACACGGTGATCCAGAACCTGACCAAGGACGGCCGCGACCGCAGCCTTGACTACAAGATCACCGGCTTCAGCGTGCCGCCGGGATCGCGCGACGCCGCGGTGATCGACGAGATCAAGCCCGGCGACGACGAGATCGTGCTGCCGAAGACCTCCAGCAACGTCTTCCACTCGACCAATATCGACTACGTGCTGCGGAACCTCGGCACAAAGTACGTGGTGATCTCCGGCATCGTCACCGACCAGTGCATCGACGGCGCCGTGCGCAGCGCCTGCGACCTGGGCTACCTGGTGACGCTGATCACCGACGCTTGCACGACCTACACCAAGGATCGCCACGACTTCACGCTCAAGGCGATCAAGGGCTACTGCCGGCAAAGGACGACGGCGGAGTTTTTGAAGGAGATTGGGGTGAGTTGAAGGCACATGAGTATGCCGGTGACAAACGAGGGTGCTTTGCTCGACGAGATAAGGCGGCTGGAGGAGAGGCTGCATGAGCCGGAAGTTCGCGCGTCGAAAGAACTTCTTTCCCGCCTGCTTGCGGACAGCTTCATCGAGATAGGCAGCTCCGGACGTATCTACGACAAGGCGACGATCATCTCCGAGCTGCTTAACGAGCCGAAGAGCGGCGACCTCGGCAGGGTGATCGCGCACGAGTACACGCTACGAACGCTCGGCGCCGACCTAGTGCTTCTCACGTATCTGAGCGAGCGTCATCTGACGGCTGGGATCGTTAGACGAAGCCGCAGAAGCTCGCTATGGCAACACTTCGATGGGAGCTGGCGGATGATCTTCCATCAAGGTACGCCAAGCGCATATTGATAGCAGGTATTAAGTAGGTGTTCCGTCAGCGGGAGGGGGAGAGGAAGGTTTGCTCTTCCCAAATCTATCGCTGAAGGCTCTCTGAATATCTTCCAGCTTTGTGTACCAAGCTGGCTTATCCGAGTCGCCGTCAATGGCCTCGGCGGGATTTCGACCGAGTTGATAGAACGCGACCGCGGCGATGTCGTCGCCGTGGGCAGGTGACTGTGCTTTGAACCCCTCGACTGCGCCGGCAAGCGAAGCTCTAAAGCCGTACTCATGCTTTAGGCGGAACAGTCGGCGATATCGAAAGGTCGTGAAGCCAACGAATAGTAATGATGGAAGCAGGAGGATGCCGCGCAGAAGAACATTCGCAGCATATTCACGGATGCCTCCTGCAAAAGGTATGGTGTCCTTCCAGTTCGCGATCACGTATATGGCGAGTGGTAAGATCGCTACGAACAATACAAAAAACGAAAAATTGACGGCATGCCCTGCGCGGGTTAGCTCCTTGTCCAATTTGTCGTAGCGGTTCTCCTGCGCAGCAGTGAGGCCTGCGTTTGTTGCTGTCGCGAGCATTGATTTGGCGCGTTCGATCGTCTGACTAACTGCGGCGACTTGTTGCGTATGATCTTTGATCAGGGCGGCAAGCTGCGTGCGTCCGTTCACAAAAGTCGTATTGCGTTCGTCAATCTGAGTTTGAAATCTTTGGAAGGTGGCAGCGTAGTCTTCAACTTCCTTCTTAAGCCCGCTAGCCGCGGCTAGCGTCGCATCAGCGTCCGATTTTTTTGCGCGTGTCTCTGCATCGATGCCATTGATGTCGTCTCGGATTCTTCGAGACGTACCTTCATAATCGGACATCTCCTTCAGCACGCCTTCAGCGAGAGCAGCATACCTCGTTGCATTCTCGGCGTGCTTTTCCGCTGCGACCGTCGCGTTCTCTGCTTTGGCGCGTGTCTGCTCGATTGTTTGTAGCGTTAGCGTTGCTCTCTCAATCGCCTGACTAAAGTCCGGCGCTTGAAGGGCGAAGACTGCGAGAAGCTGATTGTAAATATATAGAAGCTCGTCCGTATCGCCGAGGATTGGAATGACAAAACGACCGGAGAAGTCGGCGTTAACCGACCCATCCGGTGTGCCGATCTCAATATGCGCCCAAACTGCAGTCTTGAATCCGCCGCGTTGCGAAACGTCGGCAAGGAAAGCTTCGAGTTGGTCAATCTTTTGCTTTAGATCCCCCGCTATCTTTCGAACCCGCTGAATGGGGAAAAGCGGAGCGACGAGCAAGGAAAGGGTGTTGACTGCTGATGAAAAGAGCGACGGGAGGGCTCTGATTCTGGACTCGATGACTGAGTAGGGAATGCCGACATCTGGGATTGCCCTGTCGAAGTCGAAGCCACCCGATGCGCCCTCGACTGGAACGCCTTTGAGTGCGAGGCGAATGGATTCTAATCTTGATGCAGCTGCGGACATATCAGCTACCGCATTCCGCAGTTGATCTTTCCCATAGTCCATGACGACTCTCCCGGACATTGCTCGTCTCTGTTTGAAATATGAGCGTCTATCAAGTTGCGCTGATCAAAGTTCGTCGACGATCGCCTTCACTCGCGCTCGGTATTGATCCTCCGGAATAAGTCCCTTCTCTCTCAGCTCGAGCAGTTGCTTGAGCCGGGCGGAAACATCCTCGGTGGGTGGGCGCGCGGAGTTGGAGAGGATCGTGCCGCCGGTGCGCGGAGCGCCGGGTCCGGGGATCGCTTCATTCAGGGTGACCGCGATGGTCGCCGGATATTGGTATGCGGCGCCTGACGACATATCGACGGCCGCGCCGATGATGCCGCCGGCGAGGATGTTGCCGTAGGCGGATCCGACCGTCGTCGATTGGACCGAGGTCGATCCCTTCATCCCGCCCTTATGCGCGCAGGTGACGACGAGGTCGCCATAGGCGCGATTGATCGTCGTGCTTCCCGGCGTCTGCGGGATCATCCACGTGCCCTTCTCGTTGACGAGCTGGCACTCGGCGCCGGTCGATGGCGTCGTCTGTACGCTGATCGATTGCGTGGTTCCGCTCGTCATGGAGGCGCATCCAGCGAGCGACACGAAAGCAAGCGCAGCGAGTGCGCGCAGTTTGATCATCCCCCCTCCCCTTAAAGCGACGGCTTCTTCGTCCGTGCGCAACGGGAGGTTAGGGATCGCGCTACAACTGTCAATAGCGCGTCAAATTTGATGTATCGCGGAAATGGTTAACGGGAACGGCCGGCGCTCAAGCTATTTGCCTCACACCGGCACCGGATTGCGCACCGCCGCGAGCGGCTTGCGTTGGTGCCAGTAGGGATAGGCGATGGGGCGTTCGCTCACGTCGTCGAGGCGCTTCACCTGTTCCGGCGTCAGCGTGAAGTCGGCGGCGCCGAGGTTGTCCTTGAGCTGCGTCTCGTTGCGGGCGCCGATCACCACGGACGAGATCGTCGGGCGGCGGAGCACCCAGTTGAGCGCCACCTGCGAGACGCTGCGGCCGGTCTCGCGCGCGATGTCCTGTGCCACGTCGACAATGTTGTAGAACTGCTCGTCCGGGATCTGCGGGCCGTTGGCGCCCTGCACGGCGACGCGCGTTCCGGCTGCGGCCGGCGTGGATCGCGTGATCTTGCCGCTGAGCTTGCCGCCGGCGAGCGGGCTCCACACGATGCCGCCCACCTTCTCGGCGAGGCCCAGCGGCATCAGCTCCCATTCATAGTCGCGACCGACCAGCGAGTAGTAGGCCTGGTGCGCGACGAAGCGCGACCAGCCGTAGCGGTCGGCGACGGCGAGAGACTTCATCAGGTGCCAGCCGGAATAGTTCGAGCAGCCGATGTAGCGGACTTTGCCGGCTGCCACGATGTCGTCGAGTGCGCGCATCGTCTCCTCAATCGGCGTGAAGGCATCGAAGGTGTGCATCTGCCAGAGATCGACATGGTCGGTGCCGAGCCGCTTCAGGCTGGCGTCGATGGCGTTCATCAGGTGATGGCGCGAGGTGCCGATGTCGTTGGCGCCCGGCCCCATGCGGAACATCGCCTTGGTCGAGACCAGCAGCCTGTCGCGCCGGCCCTTGATCGCCTGCCCCAGGATCTCCTCGGCGAGGCCTTCGGAATACGCATCCGCCGAGTCGAACAGCGTGACGCCGGCATCCAGGCACAGGTCGATCATGCGCTTTGCTTCATCCACCTGGGTGGCACCCCAGACGCGAAGATGCTCGTTGCCGCCGCCGAAGGTGGCGGTGCCGAAGCTGAGTGCGGGCACGCTGAAGCCCGAGCCGCCGAGCAGCCGGTATTCCATGAGTCTGATCCTTGAATGATGAGTCGACCGAAGGGCGGCGGACTGTAGATCAGACGGGTGTGGGTGCAAGCGGGAGCGGCGGGAGGCGGATTGGCGTTGCGCGTACTTCGCCTCTTACCCCCTCCCTCGGCTGCGAAGCAGACGGGGGAGGGACGGGGTGGGGGCATGGCGAGGTGGTTCGTTTTCCGCCTTCGCTAGCTACGTTCCCTCATCAACTGAGACACGCACCTCGCGCACGCCCCCACCCTAGCGCGACGACGCCTCCGGCGTCGCGCGTTCCTCCCCCGCGTACGACGCAGGAGAGGGGATACGAGGCGTACTCGCATGAGAGAGATGTACGAGGCGTCCTTAGCTAAGCAACGAACCGCTTACGGCAGCAGCGGAGACCACGCCGGATCGGAGCCCTCCGTCGGCGTCACCACCTCGCGTTCGTTGAAGCCGGTGAGGTCGATCGAATAGAGCTTCACCTTGCCGCCCTTGGCCCACATGTCCGACTGGCGATAGAACATCAGCACGCGGCCGTTGGGCGCCCAGGTCGGGCCGTCCTGCAGCCAGCTCTTGCTGAGCGTGCGCGCACCGCTGCCGTCGGGGCGCATGACGCCGAGGGAGAAGCCGTCGTTCTCCTGCGTGTAGGCGATGAGGTCGCCGCGCGGGCTCCACACCGGCGTGTGGTAGCGGCCCTCTCCGAAGCTGATGCGCGTCGCCTCGCCGCCGTTCGCGTTCATCGTATAGAGGTTCGGCTTGCCGCCGCGGTCGGAGCTGAACACGATCCGCTTGCTGTCCGGCGAATAGCTCGGCGAGACGTCGAGCGCGCCGCCCGAAGTGAGCTGGCTCTGCTGCCGCGTGCGCAGGTCCATCGTATAGAGGTTCGACTTGCCCTCGCTCGCCATCGCGAAGATCACCTTCTGCCCGTCCGGCGAGAAGCGGGGCGCGAAGGTCATGCCGGGGAAGTTGCCGACCAGCTCCTGGCGGCCGGTGTCGATGTTGAAGAGATAGACGCGCGGCTCGTTCCGGAAATAGGAGAGGTAGGTGATCTCCTGCGCCGTCGGCGAGAAGCGCGGCGTCAGCACCATGTCCTTGCCGTCGGTCAGGAACTTATGGTTGGCGCCGTCCTGGTCCATGATCGCCAGCCGCTTGATCGGGCGCGTCTTCGGTCCGCTCTCGGCGATGTAGACGACGCGCGTGTCGAAGTAGCCATCCTCGCCGGTGATGCGCTTGTAGATCGCGTCGGCCACGAAGTGCGCCATGCGGCGCCAGTTCTGCGGCGTCGAGTAGTAGGCGAGCCCGGTCATCTGCTCGCCCGCGAACACGTCGAAGAGCCGGAACTCGACCTTGAGCCGACCGTCGGACTGCGTCTCGGCGGTGCCGGTGACCAGCGCCTGCGCGCCAATCACGCGCCAGTCGCCGAAACGCGGGCCGGCCTTGAGCGCTTCCGGCGTCTGCACGAAGGAGCGCGGGTTGAGCGGCTTGAACAGGCCCGAGCGCTCGAGGTCGGCGGAGATCACCTCGCCGATGCTGCGGCCGGTCTGCGCCTCGTCCGGCTTCGCCGCGACGAAGGACGTGATCGCGATCGGCATCGGATCGGTCTTGCCGCGCGTGATGTCGATGCGGAGGGCCGCCAGCGCGGCGTTGGGAGCGAGGGCGGCGAGCGGCGCGGCGGCGAGGCTTGCGACCAGGGCCGCGGCGCGTGGGGTTCGGGAGCGTCGCGTTCTTCATCGGTCGCCGGCTCATGTGGTGGGTCGGGCAGCCGGGAAGATCGACCAGCAACGCGACGAAAATGAGGCGTTTGCGGCATCAACGCCGGCTTGATAGCGTCGGATCCATGAACCTCGACGTCCGCGCCAACGACCTCCGCGTCCGCCCGCTGGGCCCTCCCTTCGCGGCCGAGATCACGGGCGGCGACCTCGACGCGGCGACCGACGAGGACATCGAGACGATCCGGCGTGCGATCCGCGAGCATCTGGTGGTGCGGCTGCGCGGATACCGGATGGACGACGTCCAGTTCACGCGCTTCGTCGCGCGCTTCGGCGAGCTCCACACCTCGCCGGACTACGTCAAGGACCGCAAGGTCTACGTGCCCGAGTCGCCGCTGATGAGCGTCGTCTCCAATATCGTCGAGGACGGCAAGCCCATCGGCCATCACGGCGACGGCGAGCTCGACTGGCACACCGACCTGTCGTTCACCGATGCGCCGTCGGCGCTGACGATGCTCTGCGCGCGCGAGATCCCGCCGACCGGCGGCAACACGCATTTCACCGACATGCAGCGCGCCTACGAGATCCTGCCCCAGGACCTCAAGGCGCGCCTCGCGCGGCTCACGATCAAGCACCAGGCGAGCCACAACCCGCAATACGGCACCTGGCCCGGCTGGGAGCATATCGAGACCAGGGACGTGCGCGAGATGCCGGGGCCGGTCCACCCGATCGTCCGCACGCATCCGGAGACCGGGGCCAAGTCGCTCTATCTCGGCCGGCGCTTCGGCGCCTACGTCCCGGGCCTGGTGCTGGCGAAGAGCGAGGCGCTGCTCGACGAGCTCTGGTCCTACGCCGGCCGGCCCGAGAATTCCTGGGCGCAGGAATGGCAGCTGCACGACATCGCGATCTGGGACAACCGCTGCACCATGCATCGCCGCGACAGCTTCGCCGGCCTCGGCCGCCGCCGCATGCACGGCCTCATGACCAAGGGTACGCGGCCGGAGTAGTGCATATAAGAGAAGGGGCGGCCGGAGCCGCCCCTCATAGTGGTCGATGCGACTGCCGCTAGCCGGCGATCTTCTCCATGTTCCAGTAGACCGGGCTCAGGACGCCGATGACGCCCTTGAGGCGGTCCTTGCGGTAGGCGATCGGCGGGAAGTACTGGCCGGCATAGGCGTAGGGCGCCTGGTCGAAGAAGCGGAGCTGGATCTTGTCCATCAGCGCCTTCTTCTGCGCCTCCGCGGTCACCGCGAGATACTCGACGCGGAGCTTCTCCATCTCGGCGTCGCAGGGCCAGCCGAACCAGTTCTTCTGCTCGCAGGTTGATTCCAGCGGCGCGTTCAGAACCGGGTCCATCATCGTGGCGCTCGGCCATGCGGTCGGGAAGATGTTCCACCCGCCGCGATCGACCTGCGGCGAGGCCTTGATCGAGCGCCGCGTGACCAGCGTCGACCAGTCCATCGACTGGAGGTCCGACTTGACCCCGATCTCGCGCAGGTGCCCGTCCAGCACCTGGGCGATCAGGTGCAGGTTGACCTGGTCGGTCGGGTCCATGAGCAC
>CAZZLX010000109.1:0-9030 GCA_964655235.1 uncultured Rhizobium sp. | reverse complement strand
CGCGGGCCAGCGACCAGATCGCGCTCAACCTTGTCGCGATGGCGTTCATGATGGCGATGGGCCTCTCGACCGCGACCTCTGTCCATGTCGGCATGGCGTTTGGGGCGAGGCGCCGCGACGCGGCGGCGTCGGCCGGCTGGCTCGGCACCTGGATGGTCATGCTCTATACGGTGGCGATGGGAATCGCCTTCGTTGTCTTCGATCGGCAGATCGCCGCGATCTACGCCGGCGACCCGGCGCTTGTCGCGGCCGCTTCCGTCGCCATCGTGATCGCCGCGTTCATCCTGCTTCCCGACGGCATACAGGGCGTGCAGATGGGCGCGCTGCGTGGCTTTGGCGACGTCAACTGGCCGTCGGCGATGCATCTCGTCAGCTTCTGGGTGGTGACGGTACCACTCGCGCACCACCTCGCGTTCGGCCGGAACTGGGGCACGGACGGCCTGCTGTGGGGGCTGGTCGCCGGCCTCTCCTGCGCCTCGGTCCTGCTCGCCGGCCGCTTCCATCTGGTTTCCCGCCGGCCCCTGGCCTGACGTAGAGTGGCTTCCAGATGACGCTTCCCCAGGGAACCTCCGCGGCCGGCGCTTCCGATGGCCGGTTGATCAAGGCCGCACTCGACAGCCTGACCCAGGGCTTCGCCGTGTTCGACGGGGCCAGGCGGCTGCAGGTATGGAACGCCAGCTTCTTCGACCTGCTCGACTTGCCGGCGGAGCTTCGTCGTCGCGATGTCGAGCTCGATGTGCTGTTCCGCACGCTCGCCGAGCGCGGCGACTTCGGTCCGGGCGATGCGGGTGATGCGACTGCGCGCGAGATGGAGCGCCTGTTCCAGACACCGGATCCGACGCATCTCCATCTGACGCCCGGCGGTCGCGTGGTCGAACGCCTGGTGGCACCGATGGCCGATGGCGGCTTCGTCGTCACGCTCACCGACGCCACCGAGCGTCGCCGGGCCGAGCTCCGCCTGATCGAGAGCGAGGAGCGCTACGCGCTTGCCTCCGCCGGCGCGAACGACGGCCTCTGGGACTGGAACCTCACGACCAACCGGCTCTACGTCTCGCCGCGCTGGCGCCAGATGCTGGCGCTGACCGATGAGGAGATGACGGAGGAGCCGGCGATCTGGCTCGATCGCGTCCATCAGGACGAGATCGAGCGGCTGTCGGCCCTGCTCGACGCGCATATCGCCGGGCACTCGCCGCATTTCGAATGCGAGCACCGGATCCGCCGCTCCGACGATGCCTATCTCTGGGTGCTGGCGCGCGGCCTTGCTGTCCGCGACGGGCTCGGACGCGCGACCCGGATCGCCGGAGCGCGGACCGACGGCACCGAGCGCAAGTACCAGGAAGCGCAGGCGCTGCACGACGCGCTGCACGATCCGTTGACGCAGCTTCCGAACCGCGCGCTGTTCCTCGATCGCGTGACCCAGGTGCTGGCGCGCGCGAAGCGCTCCGGCAGCGGGCGCTTCGCCGTCCTCTGCCTCGATCTCGATCGCTTCAAGCTCGTCAACGATTCCCTCGGCCACCACCAGGGCGACGAGCTGCTGGCTCAGGTCGGTCGCCGCCTGGTCGAGATCGCCGGACCCGGCCAGACCGTCGCAAGGCCGGGCGGCGACGAGTTCGCAGTGCTGGTCGACGACGTCGCGGGCCCCGTCGAGGCGCGCGCGCTCGCCGAGCGCCTGCTCACCGACCTGACCAAGCCGATCGCTGTCGACAGCCGGCAGCTCGTGGTCACCGGCTCGATGGGCGTAGCGCTCTACGAGCCGATCTACGAGCGCGCCGACGACATGATGCGCGATGCCGAGCTCGCGATGTACCGGGCCAAGTCCCTGGGCAAGGCCCGCGCCGAGCTGTTCCATCCGAGCCTCCACAGCCACGCGGTGCATCTGCTGACGCTGGAGAACGACCTCCGCCAGGCGATCGGGCGGAAGGAGCTGCAGCTCTTCTTCCAGCCGGTCGTCTCGCTTAAGACGGGACGGGTCGCAGGATTCGAGTCGCTGGTGCGCTGGCGCCATCCGCGTCGGGGCCTTCTTGGTCCGCTCGAGTTCATCACGCTGGCGGAGGAGACCGGGCTGATCGGCCAGATCGGCGCCTGGGTGCTCGAGGAAGCCTGTCGCCGCATGCGCGACTGGCAGGCGCGGTTCCCGTCCGACCCGCCGCTCACCGTCAGCGTCAACCTGTCGATCCGCCAGTTCAACCAGATCGACCTGGTGACCGAGATCGTCGAGATCCTCGCGCGCTCCGGCTGGCGCGCCGGACGGCTCAAGCTCGAGCTGACCGAGACCGCGCTGATGCAGAACGCGGCGCGCGCCGCCCACATCCTCTCGCAGCTCAAGGCGGCGGACATCGACGTCTCGCTCGACGACTTCGGCACCGGCTACTCGTCCTTGAGCTATCTCCACACGTTGCCGTTCGACACGCTGAAGATCGACAAGTCCTTCGTCGCGGGCATGGTGGGCGAGCGCTCCAAGCTCGAGATCGTCCGCGCCATCCTGCTGCTCGCCCACAATCTCAAGATGGACGTGGTCGCCGAGGGCGTAGAGACGATCGAGCAGCTGGCGCAGCTCCGGGCGCTCGATTGCGAGTATGCGCAAGGCTATCTGTTCGCGCCCCCGCTCGACGCCGGGGCGGCCGAGCAGCTGCTGGCCGAAAACAGGAAGTGGTAGGCCGGCCTAGACCGGCACCGTCACCCGCGCGCGGAGGCCGCCCGTGGGCGCCGTCTCCAGCGTCACGTCGCCGCCATGGCCGCGTGCCACGTCGCGGGCGATGGTCAGGCCGAGGCCGGTGCCGCCGGTCTTGGGATTGCGCGAGCGGTCCAGGCGGAAGAACGGCCTGAACACTTCCTCGCGGCTGCCGACGGGAATGCCCGGGCCGTCGTCGTCGACCAGGATCTCGACCGAGTCCGCGAGCCTGTGGGCCGTGACCGCGACCTTCTTCCCATGCAGGCAGGCGTTTCCGACGAGGTTGGCGAGGCAGCGCTTGAAGGCGTTGGGGCGGACGGCGACGGTCAGCTTCTCGTCGGGCTCGGTCTCCAGGGTCAGCACGACGTTCTGGGTCGAACGACGGGCGCCGTCGACGACTTCGGCGACAAGGCTTCCGAGGCCGGTCGGCGTCGGGGCTTCCGAGCCCTCGCCGCGGGCGAAAGCGAGGTATCCCTCGATCATCCGCTCCATCTCGGAGATGTCGTCGGCGAGGCCCTTGGTTTCCGGATTGTCGCCGAGCATCGCGAGCTCGAGTCGCATGCGGGTCAGCGGCGTGCGGAGATCGTGCGAGACGCCGGCCAGCATCTCGGTGCGCTGCGTGATCTGGCGGCTCAAGCGCTCGCGCATCAGCAGGAAAGCGCGTGCGGCCTGACGCACCTCTGCCGCGCCCTCGGGTCGATAGTCGGGCACGTCGATGCCGCGGCCGAAACTGTCCGCCGCATGGGCGAGCTTCAGGATCGGGCGGATCTGGCGCCGGAGGAAATGGATCGCGATCCCGGCGGTCACCAGCGCCGTGCCCACCATCCACATCAGGAACAGGACCGCGGTCGAGGAGTAGAGCCGCTTTCGTGGCGCGATCACCGTCATCACGCCGTCGTCGAGCTGGACCTGGATCTCGACGTCGCGCGGCCGGGATTCGGTGTCGACGATGAAGGGACGGCGGACGCGCTCGGCGAGCGCGCCGGTGAGCAGCGTCTGCACCGCGTTGGTGGCCTCGGCCGCCTGGGCGTCGAAATGCGCGTCGTTCTCGAAGGTGACCTGCAGGTCGAAATGGCGGATCGCGGCGATCACGAGGTCTCGGTCGGTGGGATCGGTGCTGGGAAGCTCCCGCATCTCGACCAGGAAGGCGACCTCGCCCGCGAGCGCGGTCGCGAGCCGCCGCGACACGGTCTCCCAGTGGCGGTCGTAGAACACCCAGGCCGCGACCACCTGCACGATGACCAGAGGCGTCACCATGATCAGCAGCGATCGGCCGAACAGGCTCAGGGGCAGGAGTCGTTTGAGCTTCATGGCAGCGTCAATCGGTCCTGAACAGATAGCCCTTGCCGCGCACCGTTTGAAGATGGCGGGGGAATTTCGGATCGGCCTCGATCTTGCGCCTTAGCCGCGTGATCTGGACGTCGACGGTGCGCGGCCCGAGATCGGCGGCGCCGTCGATAAGGTCCAGGCGCTGGATCGCCTCGTTCGGGCGGCTGGCGAAGGCACGGAGCAAGCTGACCTCGGCCGAAGCGAGCCGGACCGGCTCCTCGCCGCGCCACAGCTCGCCGCGGGTGGGATCGAAGCGGAAAGCGCCAAAGCGCAGCTCGGGGGTCGCGGGGCCCGGCGCCTTCGGCCGGCGGCGCAGGATCGAGTTGAGGCGGAGCACAAGCTCGCGCGGCTCGAAGGGCTTGGTCAGGTAGTCGTCGGCGCCGCTCTCGAGACCGGAGATGCGGTTCTCGGGCTCGCTCATCGCGGTCAGCAACAGGATGGGCACGTCGCTGGTCCGACGGAGCTCGCGCGTCATCTCGACTCCGGATAGGCCCGGCATCATCACGTCGAGCACCAGAAGATCGAAGGCCAGGGTCGAGAGCAGGCCCTTCGCCTCCTCGGCGCTGGCGGCAACGGTGACGCGAAAGCCGTTGTCGCCGAGGTAGCGGCGGATCAGCTGGGCCAGCCGCTTGTCGTCGTCGACGACTAGAATGTCCGGGGTCGCTTCGCTCATCGCCCGCATTATAGCAGGCCGGCCGGGGCTAGCCGGCCGTCACGGGATCGGGACGGATCAGGTCGGAGACGGTCGAAAGCAGGCGTCCGACGTCGACCGGCTTGCCGACATGACCGTCCATCCCGGCATTCAGGCAGCGCTCGGCTTCCTCCGGTGTGGAGGCGGCGGTGAGCGCCACGATCGGCACTCGGCCCTTGGGGTCGCCCATCGCGCGGATCCGGGCCGTTGCCTCGAACCCGTCCATGATCGGCATGTTCACGTCCATCAGTACGACGTCGTAGTCGGTCTCCGCGACCCGATCGACGGCGATCCTGCCGTTGGCGGCGGTGTCGACCTCATGGCCGACGGCATCCAGCATCGCCGCCACCAGTGCCAGGTTCGAGATGTTGTCGTCCACCACCAGGACACGCCCGGTACGGGCGCCTTCGGCCTCGGGCTCCGCGACGGGCGCGTCGGCGGCCGGCAGGACGACGGTGAACCAGAAGGTGCTGCCGCGGCCGGGTTCGGACTCGACGCCGATCCGCCCACCCATGATCTCGACCAGATGTTTCGAGATCGCGAGGCCGAGCCCGGTACCGCCGAAACGGCGGCTGATCGAGTTGTCGACCTGGCTGAAGCGCTGGAAAAGTCGGCTCAAGGCGTCCTTGGGGACGCCGATGCCGGTGTCGGCGACCGAGACCTGGATCTCCTCTCCGGCCTCGGTCGTGCCGACCCGCTCGATCGCCACGTCGATGCGTCCGCGCTCGGTGAACTTGACCGCGTTGCCGAGCAGGTTGGCGACGATCTGGCGGAGCCGGTCGCGGTCGCCGAGAAGCGCGCGCGGTACGTCCTTGCCGACGTGCAGCTCCGTCGTCACGTCCTTGTCGAGGGCGACCTGCGCGATCACGGCGAGCGCGTCGGCGACGATCTCGACCGGATCGAGCGGTCCCACTCTGAGCGTCAGCTTGCCCGACTCGATCGCCGAGAGATCGAGGATGCCGTCGAGGATGGCCAGCAGCGCGCGCGAGGACGCATTCACGATGCGCGCGTAGTCCTTGAGCTTGGGGTCGCCGGCGGCGGCATAGAGAAGATCCGAATATCCGATGATGCCCGTCATCGGCGTTCGCACTTCGTGGCTCATGGTGGCGAGGAAGTCGGACTTGGCGCGGCTGGCGGCATCCGCGCGCTTGGTCGCGGCCGCGAGTTCGCGCTGCGATCGCTCGTTCGCCGCTGCCAGCGCCATCAGCCAGCCCGTGCCCATCAGCACGGCGATGACGATCAGCAGCGAGAGCCCGCCGGTAACCGCGAGGCTTGCGAGCCAGGGCTTCAGCACCTCGCTCTTGGCGAAGCTGACGGTGACGACCAGCGGCAAGCCCTGAACCGTGCGGTATGAGAGGATGCGCATCTGCCGGTCGAAGGGGCTCTCGGCCTCGATCGTGCCGACCGAGGCTCGGGGAAGCGCCTCGGCGAAGAGCGTTCCGCCGGCCGCGCTCCGGCCGATGTAGTTGCCCTGGCCTTCTGAGCGGATCAGCGACGTGCCGTCGGCGAGGAAGACGGTGACGACGCTACCGACGCTCGGATCGAGCTTGGAATACGTCGCGAGGAAGTAGTCGACATTGAGGATGCCGTCCACGACGCCGACGAACGAGCCGTCGCGCGCGTCCACCCGGCGCGACACGCTGATCAGCCACGGCGACAGCGGGCCCGCGCGCGTGGTGTGGCTGATGTGTAGCCCAAGGTTGCGGTCCTGCTGATGCGCGGTCAGAGGATCGTTGGCGCTGGCGGGGCGTGACGCCTGGGTCGCGGCGGTCCCGGCGATGCGCCGCCCGTCGCGCGCGATCCAGCTCAGGCCCAGCAGCATCGGGCTGCCGCTATGGATCTGGGCGATCCGGTCCTGCGCCGCGTCGGCAGAGGTCGCCGGATTGCGCGCGAACTCCTCGAAGGCGTCGGCGGAGACCTGCAGCGCGCGATCGACAGCCTCGAAGGTGCGGGCCACGTTCTCGCCGACGACCTGGGTGAGGATAGCGGTCCGCCGTTCGGCGTCGACGATCGTCTCGTTGTAGCGACGATAGAGATCGCCGGCCGCGACGAGCACGATGACCAGCGACAGGGTCGCACCAGTCGCCGCGATAACCTGGCTCAGCCTTCGGAACGGGGTCATCCGGCCGGGGAGGTTAGCAGAGACCGGGCTATGCTGCTTCAGGCGTCGGCTCAGCCGCTCTTCGCGCCGTCGAGACGGGAAATGATCTTCCGGCGCTCGGTCTCGTCGACGAGGCCGAGCAGAACCTTGCGATATCCGGCGACCGCTTCGGCGCCGGCATCGCGGTATGCCCGAGCGATGCGCTCGCGTTGGGTGCGGGTGAGCTGGCGCTCGAGCTCCTTGCCCTTGTCGGTCAGCTCCAGCAGCCGCTGGCGCCGGTCGCGCTTGCCCGGCCGTTGCTGGATGTAGCCCTCGCGCACGAGCTGGCTCAGCACGCGCGAGAGACTCTGCTTGGTGATCTTCAGGATCGCCAGAAGCTCGGAGACGGTGATGCCGGCGTGGCGGCCGACGAAGTAGATCGCACGGTGATGCGCGCGGCCTAGGCCCAGCTTCCCCAGGATCGCATCGGGCTCTCCGGTGAAATCCCGGTAGGCGTAAAACAGCAGCTCGATGCCCTGCCGCAGGTCCTCGTCGCGGAGGAACAACGGATTCGCGGCCAGTTTCGCTGGGGAAATAACGTCAGCCATATTGACCTATATCGCGTCGGGTGTTATCGAGCCTGGGTCTGGAACGAAACTTTCTGACCCAAAGGTGACGCGATGTCCACGGCGACGCCGGCCCTCATCCCCTTCGACGACCGCGACGGCTTCATCTGGTTCGACGGCAAGCTGGTGCCCTGGCGGGACGCGAAGGTACATGCGCTGACGCATGCGCTCCACTACGCCTCGGCGGTATTCGAGGGCGAGCGGGCCTATTCGGGCATGGTCTTCAAGTCGCGCGAGCACGCGGAGCGTCTTCGGAAGTCGGCCGAGATCCTGGACTTCGAGATCCCATACACGGTCGAGGAGATCGACCGCGCCAAGGCGGAGACGCTGAAGGCCAACAACCTCACCGACGGCTATCTGCGCCCGATCGCCTGGCGCGGTTCGGAGATGATGGGCGTCGCGGCGCAGAAGAACAGGATCCATCTTGCGATCGCCGCCTGGGCCTGGCCGTCCTACTTTTCGCCCGAGCTGCGCGCCAAGGGCATCCGGCTCTGCATGGCGAAGTACCGTCGTCCGGCGCCGGACACGGCGCCGACCGCGAGCAAGGCCGCCGGCCTCTACATGATCTGCACGATCTCGAAGCACGAGGCCGAGCGGAAGGGCTACCAGGACGCGATGATGCTCGACTATCGCGGCCAGGTTGCCGAGGCGACGGGGGCCAACGTGTTCTTCGTCATGAACGGCGAGCTCCACACGCCGAAACCCGACTGCTTCCTGGACGGCATCACCCGCAAGACCGTGATGGATCTGGCGCGCGCGCGTCAGCTCAAGGTGGTCGAGCGCGCGATCATGCCGGAGGAGATGGCGAGCGCGACCGAGTGCTTCCTGACGGGCACGGCTGCCGAGATCACGCCGGTAGGCGAGATCGACAAGTACCGCTTCACTCCCGGAAAGGTCACCCAGGCGCTCTGGGACGACTTCCAGTCCGCGGTACGGAAGCCGTCGTGAGAGATCAGGAGACCTTTCTGATCTGCTGGCCGGCCTCTCCGGTCTGCGGCGTCATGCGGTCGTAGGCCTTGAAGAATGCGCGTGCGCGGTCGAGGATCTCGCCGTCCGATGGATGGTCGGCGGACTCGACCGCTGCGATACGCGCGACGAAACGCTTCTCGTGCTCCTCGACATGGCGCTGCAGCTCGGTCTTGGCGAGGCCGGGCCCGATGATCAGCCAGACCTGCGCCGGCTCCAGCGCCTTCACGATCGCCTCGTAATAGCGGCGGTCTTCGGCCGTCTTCTTGCCGGTCTTCGGACCCGGATCATGAGTGTGATCCTGGCGCTTGATCAGGCTGTTCGGGCCTTCGGCATGGATGGTCTGCGGCTCGGACTCGTCGGCATTGAAATGATGGATGCGGGCGCGCTCGTGATCGAGCCAGACGACGGCGTGATAGTGGCTCATCGCTGTTTCCTTGAGGCTTGAAGCACTCAAGATTCAACGTGATACCGCAGGTGCCGGTTGCCTAGATCCGAGCCTGCAAAAAAAGCGGGCGGTTCCCTTGGGAACCGCCCGCTCGGGCCACGTCCACCCCCGAACGACTCTTCAGGTTTCGAGCATCCGGCGCAGGAGCTCGACGCTCTCCGCGAATCCGCGATCGATCTGGCGCAGCTCCTCGACCTTCTTCACCGCATGCATGACGGT
>CAZZLX010000108.1:0-9055 GCA_964655235.1 uncultured Rhizobium sp. | reverse complement strand
GCTCGGCTTGTCCTCGTCCGCGCTATCCTCGTGATCTTCGGAACTGCCGAGCGGCCGGGCGGCGCGATAGACCGCATCGACGACTCCCGCATCCTGATCGGAGAAATGGAGGCCTACCTGGGTCTCCTTGGCCGCACAGGCCGAGGCGAAGAGAGCCATCGTCGGACCATCCGTGGAGATCGCCGAGACGTCGCCCTTGAGCTCGAGATAGAGACCGCGCTCGCCAGCCTCGGTGGTGAGGGTGAGGCAAAACTTCGGTCGCCCGACGACCCAGCCGTCCAATCCACCAATCGACGTCGTGGTCGACGATGCCGACGCGGTGGCGACGCCGGTCGATTTGATGGCGGCGCGGTGCGCCAGCAATTCCTGGGCGCGAACCGGCAGCGGGCTCTTGGCCCATGCGGCTGTCGTACCTGCGATGGTCAGGACCGCCGCCAACAGAATGGACCCGCAGATCGGGAGAAGCGAATGACGAGTTGCAAAGTTCATGGCCGACTCCATCGTTCGGCCCCTCTCTCCTAGGGCCACGATGTCCGAGCCGAGCCGACGTAGCTGTGACCCTGGTCACAAGCGGTCGTCAGATCGCCGCGCAACCAGGGTTAACCGCGCCAGCGGAAGACGCCGGCGGCGTCAGTCCATCATCCCGAGCGCCTGCTTGTAGAGGTCGAGCAGCGTCTCTTGCTCGTCGACGTCGTCCTTGTCCATTTTCCGGATCTTCAGGATCTGGCGCATGATCTTGGTGTCGAAGCCGTTGCCCTTGGCCTCGGCGAACACGTCCTTGATGTCGGCGGCAAGCGCCGCCTTCTCTTCTTCCAGGCGCTCGATCCGCTCGATGAACGACTTGAGACGTTCGCCCGAAATCCCGCCGACGTCGGCCATGCCCGATCTTCCGCTAAAGCTTGAGGTGATGGAAAGCGGCGGACCTTAACGGCTCGGGTTGGGGCGTTCAACCGTGCTTGTGGCTTTGGGCGAAGGCCTTCTGCTGCTCGGCCGAGGCTTCCTTCTGGTACTTCGACTTCCACTCGGAATAGGGCATGCCGTAGACCACCTCGCGCGCCTTGTCGTCGGAGATATCCACACCCTTCTCCGTCGCCGCCGCCCGGTACCACTTGGAGAGACAGTTGCGGCAGAAGCCCGCCAGGTTCATCAGGTCGATGTTCTGGACGTCGGTCCGTTTCCGCAGGTGCTCGACGAGTGTCCGGAACGCCGCCGCCTCGAGCTCGGTCTGGGTCTGCTTGTCCATGTCTCTCTCCGATCGGTGCCTTATGCCAAGCTCAGCACGATGCCTGGCCTTTTCAAGATCTAGCGCGACGTCAGCTTGAGCTCGATGCGCCGGTTGCGGCGCCGGATCGCTTCGTCGACCCCTTCCTCGAGCGGCTGGAACTCGCCGTAGCCGGCGGCAGCAAGCCGATGCGCCGGCAGGCCCTGGCTGATAAGGAACTTCACCACCGAGGTCGCGCGCGCCGTCGACAGCTCCCAGTTCGACGGGAACTGCGGCGTGGCGATCCTGACCGTGTCGGTGTGGCCGTCGACCTGCAGCACCCAGTTGATGTCGACCGGGATCGTCTGGATCACGTCGCGAAGCGTGCGGGCCAGCTGCCAGAGCTGCTCCTGGCCCTCGATGCCCAGCGTCGCCGAGCCCGAGGCGAACAGCACCTCCGACTGGAAGACGAAGCGGTCGCCGACGACGCGGATGTCCTGGCGGTCGCCGAGCGCCTCGCGCAGGCGCCCGAAGAACTCGGAGCGATAGCGCGCCAGTTCCTCGACCTTGCTGGCAAGCGCCAGGTTGAGGCGTCGGCCGAGATCGGCGATCTGGACTTGCTGCTCCTTCGACTTCTCTTCCGAGACGTCGAGGGCCGACTGGATGCGCGCGAGCTGCTGGCGGAGCGCGAGCAGCTGGCGGTTCAGGAGATCGACCTGCTCCTGCGCCTGCGCCGTCAGCTTCTCCTGCTCGGTCAGCTTGGTCGCGGTCTCCTCGCGCTCGCGCTGGACCAGCAGCGTGCGCTCCTCGGCGCCGACACGCTTCGCCTCTTCCGCCTTCCGCAGTTCCTCGGCCGTGGCGAGCCGCGCTTCCAGCTCCTTCGAGCGGTCGCGGACAGCGCCGAGCTCGCGCTCGCTCGCTTCCAATCGGGCGGCCAGCTGGCCGACGCGCGCTTCGAGGTCGTCCTTCACCTTGCGCAAGGCGTCGATGTCGCGGCCGAGCTGAGCCGCCTCCGCCTCCTTCGACGTGATCGTCGCCAGCGCCTGCGTCCGCCCCTGCTCGGACTGCGTCAGACGCGCCTGCAGGGAGTCGCGTTCGCGCGAAAGGTCGGTGACGCGAAGCTGCAGCTGGTCGCGCGCCGCGGTCGATGCCTGAAGCTCGGCGGCGAGCTGGGCGATGTTGAGGCGGAGCTCGGCCGATGTCTCCTTCTCGATCGACAGCATCTGGGAGAGCTCGGAAAGCTGCCGGTTGAGCCGGCTGAGCGTCTCGTCGCGGCCGGAGAGAGCCGCCGACAGATAGAACTGCGACAGCACGAACACCAGCAGCACGAAGATGATGACCATGAGCAGCGTGGCCAGCGCATCGACGAAGCCTGGCCAGATGTCGAAGCCGCCGCGGCTCCGGCCGGAGGCCGGCGTGCTCATGACGGCGTCCGCGTCCTGGTCGACCTGGGCGTGGGAGCCGGGGCCGGCGGGGGCGCGGGCTTGCTCTGATCGTCGGCAAGCGCCGCGATGGTACGGGCAAGCAGCCGGATCTCGCTCCTGACCTCGTCAGAAGTCTGCTGGCGGCCGCTCGACAGCTCGTCGACCAGGCGCGAGAGATAGACCTCGATGTTGCGAATATGCGAGCGCGTCGCTTCGTCGCCGCCGAGTCCGCCCGTGGCGATTGCATCGCTCATGCGCGACAGGATCGGCTTCAGCTCCATCTGGTTCTCGGCGAGGCGCAGCATGAGCTGCTGCTCGGCCTTCATCTGGTCGGTCAGCACCGAGAGCTTCTCGGTCAGCTGCATCAGCTGGTTGTTGGCGCCTTTGCGCGAGTCCTCGCCGCGCGCCACCGCGCGCTGCAGCGAGTCCATGCTGTCGGCGGTTCGCTCGATGAGAGCCTGCAGGAAGGCCGGCACGCTCGTCATCTCGCCGGTATCGGCGATCGCCGGGCCGGCGCCGACCTTGGTCATGCCGGCGAGCCATTCCTCGAGCTCGTTGTAGAAGCGGTTCTGCGCCTGGCTCGCCTGCAGGTCGAGGAAGCCCAGCACCAGCGATCCGGCAAGGCCCAGCATCGAGGAGCTGAAGGCGGTGCCCATGCCGCCCAAAGGCGCCTGCAAGCCGGACTTCAGCTCGTTGAAGAACTGATTGATGTCGCCGCTCACCGTGCCGAGGCTGCCGATCACGCCCGCGATCGAGGCCACCGTCTCGAGCAGGCCCCAGAAGGTGCCGAGCAGCCCCAGGAACACCAGGAGCCCGATCATGTATCGGGAGATGTCGCGCCCCTCGTCGAGGCGAGCACGGATCGAATCCAGCAGCGAGCGCGTGGCGATCGCCGACAGCGAGATGCGACTGCCGGCCTGGCGGTCGCCGAGCATCGCCGAGAGCGGCGCCAGCAGGCGCGGCTGGGCCTGCACCGAAAGGCCCGGCGCGTTTCGCCGGTAGGTGTCGAGCCAGCGCGCCTCCGGCGACAGCTGGAGAACCTGGCGGAAGATATAGAGGATGCCGAGGAGCAGCACGCCGACGATGCCGGCATTCAGCGCGACGTTCGCCATGAAGGCGTGGACCAGCGCCGGGAAGAGGGCCGCCACCAGCGCCGCCACTGCCGCGACGAACAGCAGCATGCGGGTGAGATAACGCCCAGGTCCGGTCATGGCCTTGTCCTCGCGAACGACGGTCGTGATCCGACTAGGCTAACGGTCTCCGATCAGGAGGTCGACCCGATCCGCCGGACCGTCGCTGGCCCTGGCGCCCAGCGCGCGCACGTCGATGCGGGTCGAGCGAACGCCCTGGGAAATCAGGTACGAACGGACGGTGAGCGCCCGCGACAGCGACAGCCGGCGCGCCTGGCTCGCCTGGTCGGCGGTGCCTTCGGCATAGGCCACGACCTGAAGGCGGAGCGACTCGTCGGCGTTCATCCGCTGCGCCATGTCCTTGAGCGTCGCGTCGGCGCCCGCCGGAAGCTCGGCAGAGCCGGCGCCGAAGACGAGACGCGGTCCGGAACCGCCGACCGCTGCTGGCGGCAGGGCTGCGGGCGGGCGGGCCGCGGTCTGTGTCGGCGGAGGCGGCGGCGCTGCGGCTGGAGCCGGCGCCGCGGCAGGCGGCGACGACGCGGCCGCGACACGCGGCGCGGGCGGCGGAGGTGCGGCTGGGGCTGGAGCAGGCGGCGGCGCAGCCGCTATGCGCGGGGCAGCGGGCGGAGGCGCTGCCGGCGGCGTGGCCGGCGCAGCCGCAGCCGGTGCAGGCGGAGGTGACGGAGGTGGCGGCGCGGCGGCCGGAGCCTGCGCGAGCGGTGTCGGCGCAGCCGGGGCTGGCGTCTGAACCGCTGCGATCGACGGCGCAGGAGCAGCCGGCTTCGGCTCTTCCCTGGCGGGCGCCGGACGGGCAGCGGCCGGACGCGCCTGCGTCGCCGGAACCGGCGGACGGAGCGAGACACGGCGGGAGTCGCGGCTGCGGAGCATGGACGGGAGCGTCGGTGCCGGTCCCAGCGTGTCCAGCACGCCGAGGTCCACGGTGACGCTGGCGCCGCCGCCACCGACGATGACCTGGGCCGAGGCATCCGCCCCTGCCGCCAGCATCAGTCCCGTAAGCGCCAAGCCGAGGCAGCGCGCCCTGAGGGTGTCAGCCATCGCCCGTCCCAACAAGCCATTGGTTGCCCTGATCACAGAATACCCTATGGCTCGTTATTGGAACAACGACCTTGGGGCTAGGCCTCAGGCACCCCTGAGAAGGTCCCCGAGCGGCCGGTGGAGCTGGTCGTTGGCGGCGAGGACGCTGCCGGAGGTCATCATGTCGTTGCCGCCGCCGATCTCGGTGACGTAGCCCCCCGCTTCGCGCACCAGGACGATCCCGGCGCAGATGTCCCAGGCGTTGAGCGGCGACTCCCAGAAACCGTCGAGCCTTCCCGAGGCGACATAGGCCAGATCGAGCGCGGCCGCGCCCATGCGGCGGATGCCGGCGGTCCTGCCCATCACGGCCTGGGCCTGGCGGATGAAGGTCGGATGGTCGCCGTGGCCCATGAACGGGGCGCCGGTGCCGATCAGCGCCTCCTCGAGCTTCCGTCGCGCGGAGACGCGAAGCCGGCGTTCGTTCAGATGCGCGCCCTGGCCCTTCTCGGCCCAGTAGAGTTCGTCGACGACCGGGTTGTAGATGACGCCCGCATAGGGCTCGCCGTCGCGCTCGACGCCGATCGAGATGCAGAAGTGCGGGACGCCGTGCAGGAAGTTGAGCGTGCCGTCGAGCGGGTCGACGACCCAGCGGTTGGAGACGTCCTTGCCGGCGGTGCCGCCGCCCTCTTCCAGCAGCAGGCCGTAGTCGGGACGCGCCTTGGTCAATTCGCGCTTGAGGATCTGCTCGGACTTGAGGTCGGCCTGGGAGACGAAGTCTGCCGGGCCCTTCTTGCTGACCTGCAGGTGCTCGACCTCGCCGAAGTCGCGGACCAGGCCCTTGGCCGCCTTGTACGCGGCATTGACCATGACATTGATGAGCGGCGAACGGGCTGCCACGGGCGACCTCGACGTTAAGAAAGAGCGGGCGCGGAAGCTAACAGAGGGTCACCCGAGGGGCAACGCGACGAAACGCGCCGGCGTTCCTCTATTCGTCGAACAGCTCGTCGATCCCGATGACGCGCGGGGGCAGCAGCCGGAATATGTTGGCGTCGGTTTCGGCCTCTTCGGGAGGCCGATAGCTCGTCGCGCCGATCACGCCGTAGGGACGGCCATCCTGTCCGTCGATCGGCAGACTGAGGCGCTCGGGCCGATCCCGAGCGGGCGTCTCCGCCCAGTGCTGGTTGTATCGGGCGGAGCCATGCATCACCGCGGGCCGGTCGAGGAGCTCAAGCCAGCGCGCACGGAGCGTCTCGTAGGATGCCGGCGGAAACATCTGCGAAAGCGGCATGCCGATCATCCCGGGCCTGCCCCAGGCCGACATGATCTCGTCGCCGGCAAGCGCGCAGTAGAAGTCACGGCCGGAATCGTCGAGGCGATAGATCCACGTGATGCTGAGCGCACTTTTGATGGCGGTCGGGTCGATCTCCTCGCGGCGCGGGAGTCGGCCCGGCCGGAGAAACGATCGCCAGTGATCCCAGAGAAACTGGATCCGGGAATCCTCGATCAGGAAAGGCGAGGCCACTACGCCCTCCTCGCTCCGCCACCGAGGCCGCTTCGCTGAAATTGCACCCACACTCACAAGCTCCCGCCGATATACGGGAAATTATCGCAAATTTTATTAAATTAATGACAGTAAACTATCGGACGCGAAATGTAATCACTTGTAACGACGGAGTTCCGGGGGCGAACTGATCAGTGGACCGGCGCTTCGCGATGCGTCCAGCGGATGGGGAGGGTGACCGTCACCTCGGTCCCGGCGCCAAGCGCGCTGTTGATGCCGAGCCGGCCGCCGAGTTTCTCGACCATGAACTTGGCGATTGAGAGGCCCAGGCCGCTGCCTTCCGGTGCGCCGGGGCCAGGCTGGCCGCGGCTGTAGGGCCTGGCCACTTCCGGCAGCCGCTCGGGCGAAATGCCGACGCCGGTATCCTTGACCTTGAGGCTGAGCGCTTGCGTCGACGGCTCGTTCGCCGCATGCACGGTCACCTGTCCGCCCGCCGGGGTGAACTTGATCGCGTTGCCGATAAGGTTGATCAGCACCTGGCGCACGCGTCCCTCGTCGGTCTCGACCGGCGGGATGCGGTTGTCGATGTCGGCGACGATCTGGATGCCGGCCTGCTCGGCCTGGCACGAGAGTAGGCGCGTGACGGTCAGCACGGTGCGACGAAGGTCGGTCTTGGCCGGTGCCACGCGGATGCTGCCGGATTCCAGCGCATAGACTTCCATCAGGTCGTTGACCACCTCGACCAGGTGCACGCTCGCCTGATGGATGGTCTCGACGTACTCGCGATACTTGTCGGCGCCGAGCGGACCAAAGGCCTCCATGCGCATCACCTCGGCGAAACCGGAGATCGCGTTCAGCGGCGTCTTCAGCTCGTGCAGCACCGATGCCGGCGGCAGTCCGCCTTCCCGCTTGGCCTCGCGATCGCGTGCCTCGGTGAGCTGACGCTCAAGCTGCTTCTGTGCTTCCTGGAGGAGATTGAGGCCCTGCTCGAGGCGCTCGATGCGCTTCTTCACCGCCTCGGGCATCTGGCCGACGCCGGAAACGTGACGGCGAAGCACGGCGAGCTCGGCATTCATGCGGACGCGGTGGCGGAGCTCCCGTTCGGACGTTCCGAAGGGGATCCAGTCGTCGGCCGCCCCTTCCGCGGCCGTGCGATCGAGCAGGATCAGGCGGGGCCGGTTGGCGCCTTCGAGCCAGCGGCGATCGAGGGCGCCGGACTCGGCGATGATGATCAGCGCGTTGCCATTCGCGTCGGCGGGCTGCGCGACGAAGGAGTAGCCGTCGGGTGTCAGCATCTCTACCAGCGCGACGCGACGCGCCTCGAGGCCGACGGCCACGAGGATGCGTGCATTGCGATGACCAAGAGCCTCGCCGCTCAACGGCTTGTCCCCCATGCCTCCCCCCGGCGGCTTGGAAATTCGGCCGTAGAATGGTCAGCGGCCCCCGCGGCCGCAACCAAAATTATGTATCTTCGTTAACTTGTTAATCGCCCGTGGGCCTCAATCGGCCTTCGTCTCCACGGTCGACATACCCGTCGCGGGTCTGCGGCAGCTTCCATCCCAACAGCTTGGATGCCACCAGGGTGCGGAGAATCTGGGCGGTGCCGCCGCCGATCGTGAACATGCGGGCGTCGCGCGCCATGCGCTCGAGCGGCAGGTTGCGCGAGTAGCCGCGCGCGCCGTGGATCTGCAGCGCGTCGTTGACGACCTTGATGGCGGTTTCGGACGCCAGGATCTTCGCCTGAGCCGCCTCGACCGGATCGGGGAAGCCGCTGGCCGAGGCAGCGCGCCAGATCATCAGCCTCGCCGCATCGAGGCTCATCGACATATCGGCCAGCATCCATTGCAGTCCCTGGAACTCTGCGATGGGCCGGCCGAACTGCTCGCGGGTCTTGGCGAAGTCGAGAGCGAGGTCGAAGGCGCCCTGGGCGATGCCGAGCGCCACGGTGCCGGCACCCGTGCGCTGCGCGTTGTAGGCGTTCATGAGCCCGGCGAACCCGCGCTCGATTCCTTCCGGCGGCACGAGCGCCATCGTCTCGGGCACTTCCAGGTTCTCGAAGATCACCTCGGTCTCGGGAATGCCGCGCAGCCCCATGGCCGGCTCGCGCTTGCCGATCGTGAGTCCCTTGTCGCCGAGCATGGCGATAAAGCCGCCGATGCCGCGCGAGCGGCCGCCCTCGACGACGCGTGCGAAGATCAGGTGCAGCTTCGAGACGCCGCCGCCGGTGATCCAGTGCTTCTTGCCGTTCAGCACCCAGCGGTCGCCGCGCTTCTCGGCTCTGGTCGTCATCTCGGTCGCCGCCGATCCCGCTTCGGGCTCGGTGATGCAGATCGCGGGCTTGTCGCCTGACAGCACCTGGCGCGCGGCGAGCTTTCGCTGCTCCTCGGAGCCGTAGCTCATGATCGCGCCGATCGCTCCCATGTTGCCCTCGACGACGATGCGTCCGGTGACGCCGCAGGCCTTCGCCATCTCCTCGATCACCAGCACCGCGTCGAGATAGGAGCGACCGGGGCCCCCGAGCTCCATCGGCACCGTCATGCCCATGAAGCCAGCTTCGGTCAGCGCTTTCACATTGTCCCAGGGATAGGTCTCCGAACGGTCGACCTCTGCGGCTCTCGGCCGGATCACCCGGTGGGCGAGGTCGCGGGCCTTTTCCCTGAGTTCGATCTGGGCGGGTTTGAGCGTCAGCATGGGCCATTCCTTAGAGGAGACCGACAGTAGCGCTCCGCGCCCGCCCTGGTAAATTACCGCTCGAGGGGGATCG
>CAZZLX010000107.1:0-9095 GCA_964655235.1 uncultured Rhizobium sp. | reverse complement strand
GACGACATCATCTTCGATCATTTCCAGTCGGCGGCCTTCCCGCGCCAGGCGCTGGGCCGGCCCGTGCTGGGCTCGGCTGAGATCGTGGGGGCCCTGAAACGCGACGAGATCCAGGGCTACATGCAGAGCCACTACGGCCTCGGCACGATGCTGATCTCCGCCGCCGGCAAGGTCGAGCACGACCATCTGGTCGATCTGGTCGGCCGGCACTTCGATACGCTCGGTCCCACCGAGCGCGCGAAGCCCGAGGCCGCTTCATATGCCGGCGGCGAGCGCCGCGACGAGCGCGACCTCGAGCAGGCGCATGTGGTGCTGGGGTTCCCGAGCGTCGGCTATCACCATGCCGACCATCACGCGATGCAGGTCTTCTCGACCCTGTTCGGCGGCGGCTCGGCCTCGCGCCTGTTTCAGGAAGTGCGCGAGAAGCGCGGTCTCGCCTATTCGATCTACTCCTTCGCCTCGGCCTTCCTCGACGGCGGCGTCTTCGGCATCTACGCCGGCACGTCGCCCGAGCAGGTGTCCGAACTCGTGCCGGTGCTGGCCGAGCAGCTCGCCACCGTCGCCGACACGCTGACCGAGGCGGAACTCAAGCGTGCCCGCACCCAGCTCAAGGCCGGCATGCTGATGTCGCGGGAGTCGACGGGCAACCGGGCGGAATCGCTCGCCAACCAGATGCTGATCCACGGACGGCCGGTGCCGATCGCCGAGACGGTCGCCAAGATCGATGCGGTCGACGCTGCGTCGATCCGCCGGGTCGCCGACCTGCTGCGCGCGGGCAAGCCCACGGTCGCTGCCGTGGGCCCGCTGGACGCGCTCGAGTCCTACGACCGCCTCGCCGGCCGGTTCGCCGCCTAGGAGCGCCTCCGATGGCTTTCTTCCTTCTCGAACGGGACGAGCCCAGGGTCGAGGGACCGCGCGTCTATCTGCGCCCGCCGATCCGGCGCGACTGGCGCCAGTGGGCCGAGGTCAGGACGGCGAGCCGCGAGTTCCTGGTGCCCTGGGAGCCGACTTGGCCCTCGGACGCGCTGAGCCGCACCGCGTTCCGCCGCCGCCTGGATCGCCAGTCGGAGGAGTGGGAGCGCGACACCGCTTATTGCTTCTTCATCTTCCGCCGTTCGGACGACGCTCTGATCGGTGGCATCAACCTGAACAATGTCCGTCGTGGCGTCGCGCAGATGGCGAGCCTGGGATACTGGATCGGCAAGCCGCATGCCCGCCGCGGCTACATGACCGAGGCGGTGCGCTGCGCCATCACCTTCGGGTTCGAGCATGTGGGCCTGCACCGGATGGAGGCGGCGTGCCTGCCGCACAACGCGGCGAGCCGGGCCGTCCTGCTCCGCTGCGGCTTCAAGGAGGAGGGCGTGGCGCGCCGCTATCTCCGCATCAACGGCGAATGGCAGGACCACCTGCTGTTCGGCTACCTGCGCGAAGACGACCAGCTCAAGGTCGAAGCCTAACGCCGCTTCGCCGTATCGAGCGCCTGCAGCATCGCCGTCGTCGTCAGCAGCTCGGGCAGCACGATGCCGTCCGGATTGCCGGGCCCGTAGACGACATTGAACGGGATGCCGTAGCGGCCGTGGCTCGCCAGATAGTCGGCGATGGCCGCATCCGGCCGCGTCCAGTCGGCCTTGAGCGCCACGACGTCCGAAGCCCGAAGCCTGGCCGCGACCGCGTCGTCGGCGATCACCACGCGCTTGTTGACCTGGCAGGTGACGCACCAATCGGCGGTCACGTCGACCACGACGGTCTTTCCCTCGGCGACCAGGCGCGGAATGGCCTGCCGGTCGAAACGCTGCCAGAGCGTGGTGTCGGTCGGCGCCTCGACCGCGGTGCCGAGGGCCGCTGGAAGCAGGAAGGCGAAGACGACGAGGCCGGCGACAGCGACGCGGGCACGCGGCAGCAGCGCCAATGCTGCGAGCGATGCAACCATCAGCGCGCCCACACCGATCGCGACAGCGCGGCCGCTCGAGGACGCGAGCACCCAGACGAGCCAGAGCGCGGTCGCGCCCAGGGCCAGGGCGAGGATGCGCCTGAAGGTCGCCATCCAGGCCCCGGGGCGCGGCAGGCGCGTCGCGAGGCCGGGGAAGCTTGCGACTGCGAGATATGGAAGCGCCAGGCCGAAGCCGAGGGCGAGGAAGATCGCGTATATCTCGCCGGCGCCGCGCGAGAGGGCGTAGGCGACGGCCGTGCCGAGAAACGGCGCTGAGCAGGGCGTCGCCAGGAGTGTCGCAAGCGCGCCGGTCAGGAAGTGTCCGGCAAGGCCCGGCGAGGTCACGGTGCCCAGCGCTCCGGCGAGCCGCCACGGCAGCACGACCTCGAACAGGCCCCACAAATTGGCGGCGAACAAGGTCACCACGACGATCATGAAGACGAGGAACAGCGGTTCCTGGAATTGCATTCCCCAGCCGACCGTCATGCCGGCCGCCTTGAGTGCGACTGCGCCCGAGGCCAGCACGGCGAAGGAGGCGAGGATGCCGGCAGCCGACGCGAGGAAGGCGCGGCGCGTCGCCGTGCGCTCGGCGCCGCCGTGCCCGACGATGCCGAGCAGCTTGATCGAGAGAACCGGCAGCACGCACGGCATCATGTTGAGGATGAAGCCGCCGATGAGTGCGGCCAGCAGCGCGATGGCCAGCCCGTCGCCGATCCCGTCGGTTCCTTGGGGCGGCGAAACCTGTGTTTCGATGGCGCGGTCGCCGTCAGTGACGGTCAGCGTGAGTGCGGAGCCCGCCAGCGCCATTTCCGGCCCTAAGGTGGTCGGCACCACGAAACGAAGCACGCGTCCGCCGTCGCGCGGCTCCATACGCGGCTTGCCGAAGGCGAGGCCGGGCGGTCCTTCGACCAGCAGATCCGGCCGGACGAAGGGCGTATCGGATCGGGCCGTGACGATCAGGCGCGGCGACTTAGCGGTGCCGGCCGCGATGGCCTCTTCGATGGAAAGTCCGGCCGCGGTCGCGGACGAGGGAACGCGGACGTTGAAGCGGTCGATCAGGTGCGCGGCCTCGCTCGGCCGCGCCGGACCGGCCGGCAGCTCGAGCTTGAGCGCCGTCGTGATCGGGACACAGATCTCCTTGCAGACGAGATAGTCGACGTTGCCGTCGAGCTTGAGCGCGTCGCCGGGCTTCACCGATCGAGCGACGATCGGCAGCACGACCTCGCGCTCGTAGCCGAAGGTCTCGAGGCCGAACAGGCTGAAGCGCTCCGGGATCGGCCAGCGGATCTCCGCATCGGCGAGATTGGTCGAGCCGCTCCAGTCGATGCGCGCAGGCAAGCCGGCATCGCCCGGTGACCGCCAATACGTCTTCCATCCTTCAGGCAAGGTGATGCGAAGACCTAGCGGTATACGTTCGAGAGTGCCCGTCGCTTCGACCGCGCTCACGAGTTCGGCGGTGCCGAGGTCTCCTGGCAGCGGATTCGACTCGGACGCGTTCGAAGGTTGCGGAAAGATCAGCAACCCCAACGAGATCACGATCAGCCGGGCGATTTTGCCTGGGAGCATAAGTCCTATATAGTCGGTTCAGCCGAGACGCGAAGCGTCACATTCACGTGCCCGAGCCAGTGGATAAGGTGAGCAAAATGGCGCGCAGCAAGGAAGGGGGCGAGAAACCGGAGCGGTCGAAGCCGGCGAAGAAGTCGCCGTCCCAGCCGCGCGCCGCCGACAAGGAGCTGCTCAGCGACGCCGAGTTTGTTTCCGACGCCAGCCCTCAGACGAACGCCAAGCAGGAAGGCTATCTCGCCGGACAGCTTCTCGTTGCCATGCCGAACATGCGAGACCCGCGCTTCGAGCGCACCGTCATCTACATGTGCGTGCACAACGCTGAAGGCGCGATGGGGCTCGTCATCAACAAGTCCGTCGGCTCGCTGACATTCCCGCAGCTTCTCCGCCAGCTGGGCATTCCCAAGGAAGGCGCGATCGATCGCCGCGTGCATTTCGGCGGGCCGGTCGAGATGGGCCGCGGCTTCGTGCTGCATACCGACGAGTACGAGCAGGAGAGCACGGTCAAGGTGAAGCCCGGCTATGCCGTGACCGCGACCATCGACATCCTGAAGGCGATCGCCGAGGGCGGCGGGCCGAAGCAGGCCTTGCTGGCGCTGGGCTATGCCGGCTGGGCGCCGGGCCAGCTCGACGGCGAGATCCAGGCGAACGGCTGGCTGCATGCGCCGGCCGATCTCTCGATCGTCTTCGACGACGCGCTCGATACCAAGTGGACTCGGGCGATCAGCAAGATCGGCATCGATCTCGCGCTTCTGTCAGGCGAGGCCGGCCACGCCTGAGCGTGACCGGCCGGCCGTAACAAGTCAGACCAGCTTCTCGGCGATCTGGACGGCGTTCAGCGCGGCTCCTTTGAGGAGCTGGTCGCCGGCCACGAATAGGTTGATCGAGTGGCCGGTCGGGTCGCTGATGTCCTGGCGGATGCGGCCGACCAGGATGTCGCCCTGGCCCGACGCGTCTTTCGGCATCGGGAAGTAGTTCTTCACCGGATCGTCGACGATTTTCACGCCCGGCGCGTCCGCGAGGATCTCGTGGATGTCCTTCGGCGTGATCGGCCGCTCGCACTCGATGGTCAGCGCCTCGCAATGAGCACGGAGAACCGGCACGCGCACGCAGGTGGCCGAGATGCGGATGTCGTTGTCGCCGAAGATCTTCCGCGTCTCCTTCACCATCTTCATCTCCTCCTCGTTGTACCCGTTGGACGGGTCGATCTTGGAGTTATGGCTGAAGAGGTTGAAGGCATAGGGGTGCGGCAGGACCGTGTTCTTGTAGGTCTCGCCCTTGATGTAGGCCTCGGTCGAGGCGCGGAGCTCTTCCATCGCCGCCGCACCGGCGCCCGACGCCGCCTGATAGGTCGACGCGATCAGGCGCTTGATCCGGTTCTTCTTGTGGATCGGCCAGAGCGGCGTGATGGCGATGATGGTCGAGCAGTTCGGGTTGGCGATGATGCCCTTGTGCTTGGCGATCGCGTCCGGGTTGATCTCCGGGATCACCAGCGGGACGTTCGGGTCCATCCGGAACGCGGACGAGTTGTCGACCGCGATCGCGCCGGCCTTGGCGGCGACCGGGCAGAGCTCGCGGCTGATCGAACCGCCGGCCGAGAAGAGCGCGATGTCGATGCCCTTGAAGCTCTCCGGAGTGAGCTCCTGGATGACGATGTCGGTGCCCTTGAACTTCATCTTTTTGCCTTTGGACCGGGCCGAGGCAAGCAGACGGAGTTCAGACATGGGGAAGTTGCGCTCCTCCAGGCACTGGAGGAACTCGACCCCCACGGCGCCGGTGGCTCCAACCACCGCGACATTGGGCGACGACATCGGAAAGTCCTTTCAGTAAGACGCGGTTAGCCGACGGGGATCCGTGCGGCGGGACGCCATTTGTGGCGGTGCAGCAAGCCCTGTCAACGCGGGAAATGGCCGCAATCGCCCTTCCTGGGGCCATTTTGCCCGGGTGGTGCTAGAAAGCCCCGCCCGCATGACGACCGCCCAGGACGCAAAGCCCGACCGCCCGCTGACCGGCATCGCCCTGATGCTGACGGCGATGGCGATGTACATGATCACGGACACAACGGCGAAGTACCTGACCGACGAGGTCCATCCGGTCCAGATCGTCTGGTCGCGCTACGTCTTCTACTTCATCTACCTGACGCCTGTGGTTCTCTGGTACGGCGTCGGCCGAGGATTCTCGACCAAACACAAGGTCGCCCATGTCGGGCGCTCCGCGGCGATGCTGCTGTCAGGCGCCTGCTTCACCGTATCGCTCGCCCATCTCGACCTCGCCTTCGCGATCACGATCGGCTTCGCCTCGCCGCTGTTCGTGACGGCGCTGTCGATGTTCTTCCTCGGCGAGAAGGTCGGCGTCCGGCGCTGGTCGGCGGTGCTCGTGGGGTTTCTGGGCGTGCTGATCGTGATCCGCCCGGGCGCGCATTTCTCGCCCTGGTCGCTGCTGCCGATGCTCTCGGCTTTCCTCTGGGCGATCAGCCTGATCCTGACCCGCCGCACGGGTCATGACCATCCGCTGACGACGCTGGCCTACACGACCATCGTCGGCCTGATCGGATCCTCGCTGATGGTGATCCCGTTCTGGCAGCCGGCCTCGTGGACCGCCTGGACGATGATGGCGGCGATCGCCGGCTGGAACCTGGTCGCGCTGACCGTGATGATCCGGGCCTTCTCCTTTGCGCCGGCGTCGACGCTGGCCCCGTTCAGCTACAGCCAGATGATCTGGTCGACGATCCTCGGATGGCTGGTGTTCCACCACATCCCCGATCTCTGGACCTATGTCGGCGGCGGCATCGTCGTCGCCAGCGGCATCTATATCTGGCATCGCGAGCGGGTCCGCGCCCGCTCGCAACCGGCCTGACAGGCTGGTATATCCCGACACCCACCTTCGACGGATTTCCTAGCATGAGCGCGCTCAAGGAACGGACCGGCGGCCAGATCCTGGTCGATCAGCTAAAGATCCACGGCGTCGACACCGCCTTCGGCGTGCCCGGCGAGAGCTACCTCTCGGTGCTGGACGCGCTTCACGACGCGAACTCGATCAAGTTCGTGATCTGCCGCCAGGAAGGCGGCGCCGCGATGATGGCCGAGGCCTACGGCAAGCTGACCGGCAAGCCCGGCATCTGCATGGTCACGCGGGGTCCGGGCGCTACCAACGCGTCGTCCGGCGTGCATGTCGGCTTCCAGGACTCGACGCCGATGATCCTGTTCATCGGCCAGGTCGGCCTGGACGCGATCGAGCGCGAGGCGTTCCAGGAGATCGACTATCGCCGCATGTACGGCCAGATGGCGAAGTGGGTGGCGCAGATCGACGATCCGGCCCGCATCCCGGAATACGTTAGCCGCGCCTTCCATACCGCGACCTCGGGACGGCCCGGCCCCGTGGTGCTGGCGCTGCCGGAAGACATGCTGACGGCGACCGCGACGGTCGCTGACGCCGAACCCTATCGCGCGACCGAGCCGCATCCGGGACCCGAGGCGATGGCCGAGCTCCGCGCGCTGCTGGCGAAGGCGAAGAAGCCTTTCATGATCCTCGGCGGCTCGGTCTGGGACGAGGCCGCTTGCGCCAACGTCAAGGCCTTCGCCGAGAAGAACAAGCTGCCGATCGGCACCTCGTTCCGCCGCGCCGACCGCTTCGACAACCTGCATCCGAACTACGCCGGCGACGTCGGCATCGGACCGAACCCGAAGCTGGCCGAGCGTATCAAGGCGGCCGACCTGCTGATCGTGCTCGGCGCGCGCCTCGGCGAGATGACAACGGGTGGCTACACGCTGTTCGGCGTGCCCACGCCGAGCCAGCCGATGATCCATGTCCATCCGGATCCGGAGGAGCTCGGCCGCGTCTACACGCCGAAGCTGGCGATCAACGCCGGGGTGAAGGCGTTCGCCGCGGCGCTGGCGCGCATGGAACCGGTGGACGCTTCCGCCTGGACCGGTGCGGCCGAGCAGTCCCATGCCGACTATCTCGCCTATACCAAGCCGGTGAAGTGCCCGGGCGACGTGCAGATGGCGGAGATCATTGCCTATCTCGACGCGACGCTGCCCGACGACACGATCTACACCAATGGCGCCGGGAACTTCGCGACCTGGCTCCATCGATTCCATCGCTACCGCAGGCTCGGCACCGAGCTGGCCCCGACCTCGGGCTCGATGGGCTACGGGCTTCCGGCGGCGGTCGCGGCCAAGATCCGCTATCCGAACCGCGACGTGATCTGCGTCGCCGGCGACGGCGACATCCAGATGACGCTGCAGGAGCTCGGCACTGCGCAGCAGGCCGGTGCCGCACCGATCGTCATCGTCGTCAACAACGGCATGTACGGCACCATCCGCATGCATCAGGAGCGCGAATATCCGGAGCGGGTCTCCGGCACCGACCTGGTGAACCCCGACTTCGCGGCGATCGGTCGCGCCTATGGCGGCCATGGCGAGACGGTGACGAGGACGGAGGAGTTCCAGCCGGCCTTCGAACGCGCCCGGGCGTCGGGCAGGCTCGCGGTGATCGAGCTCAAGCTGCACCCGGAGGCGCTGACCATCCGTGCTTCCTTGAGTGAGATCCGCCAGCAGGCGAAGGCGAAGCGCTAGGCGTGTCCCTCGCGCTCACCCTGCTGGGCGATTCCTGCTCGGGCGTTCCCGGCCAGACGTTCGAAGCCAATCTGGCGCGGGTCGTCGACCAGATACTCGCGCGCGACGATCGTCCCGACGCGCTGCTCTATCTCGGTGACCATATCCGGGGCTACACCGACGACGTGACCGAGCTTCATGCCCAATGGGACTATTTTCTCGAGCACGAGTTCCGCAGGCTCGACGAACGCCACGAGCGCGTCCTGCACCTGGCCGGCAACCATGACGCCAACACGCCGGTCAGCGCCGCAGTCTGCGAGGCGCGGATGCCGATCCCGGCCGCGGCACGCCGCCGAAAGAGGCTCAACTACGTCCTCGACGTCGAAGATGCAGAGATCGTCGTGATCTCCACCTGCGACCTCGCGAACCGGGGATTCGCCGCGGTCGATATGCCGTGGCTCGAGGAGTCGCTGCGGGAGCTTTCGGCCCCGATCAGGCTCGTCGCCGGCCATTACCCCTTCCACCCGGTCAACGGCTATGACGAAGCGCCCAAATGGGTCTTCCCGGAGGAACAGCGAAGGCGCGTCTGGCAGTTGTTCACGGAAGCGCGCGTCCACGCCTATCTCTGCAGCCACATCATCGCCTTCGACGTCCAGGTCCATGACGACGTCGTGCAGCTCTGCAGCGGCGGTGCCGGCACCGAGTACGGGCCGGGCGGCGTGATGGGCGACGGCGAGTACCGCCACCACGTGGCCTGCCGGGTGTCGCCGGACCGGCTCGCGTTTGAGGCGATCGACGAGAGCGGCGTGATCCGCGAAACAGGCGTTCATTCGTTCGCCGCCAGGAGCCGGTTGCCTTCGGCCTCCGGCTCTCGCTAGGCTCGCTCTGAAATCCGGGAGGGGAAACCAGGAAATGTGCGACACCATGGTGGCCGCAGGCGGCCAGTCGGCCGACGGGGCCGTGCTCTTCGGCAAGAACAGCGACCGCGAGCGGAACGAGGCCCAGTTCCTGGAAGCCTTGCCGGGGAAGATCCACCGCAAGGGCTC
>CAZZLX010000106.1:0-9225 GCA_964655235.1 uncultured Rhizobium sp. | reverse complement strand
AGCCGTTCAGCTGGTCCACCATCGTGTTGATGGTGTCCTTGAGCTCGAGGATCTCGCCGCGCACGTCGACGGTGATCTTGCGGGACAAGTCGCCGCGGGCCACCGCCGTCGTTACCTGCGCGATGTTGCGCACCTGGTCGGTGAGGTTGCCGCACATCGCATTCACCGAGTCGGTCAAGTCCTTCCAGGTGCCGGCGACGCCAGGGACGATCGCCTGACCGCCGAGCTTGCCTTCGGTGCCGACCTCGCGGGCGACGCGCGTGACTTCCGAGGCGAAGGATCGGAGCTGGTCCACCATCGTGTTGATGGCTTCTTTCAGCTGCAGGATCTCGCCGCGCACGTCGACGGTGATCTTCTTCGACAAGTCACCGCTGGCGACCGCGATCGTCACTTCGGAAATGTTTCGAACCTGGGCCGTCAGATTGTTGGCCATCGAGTTGACGTTCTCGGTCAGGTCCTTCCAGACGCCCGTCACCTCGCTGACCTGGGCCTGACCGCCGAGCTTGCCTTCGGTGCCGACCTCGCGTGCCACGCGCGTGACTTCCGAGGTGAACACGCTCAGCTGCTTGATCATCGTGTTGACGATCGTCGCGGACCGGAGGAACTCGCCCTGCAGCGGGCGCCCGTCGACATCGAGGGCGACCGTCTGCAGCAGGTCGCCTTGCGCCACCGCGGCGATGGCGCGGGTCACTTCCGTGGTCGGGCGCAGCAGGTCGTCGATCAGCGTATTGACCGAGTTCTCCATCTCGCCCCAGGCGCCGTCCGCGACGCCCATGCGGATGCGCTGGCGGGTCTTGCCTTCGCGGCCGACGACCTGGCCGACACGCTCCAGCTGCTGCGCCATGCGCTGGTTGGCGGCGACGATCGTGTTGAAGGTGTCGGCGATCTTGCCGACCAGGCCGACCTGGTGGCCGGGAAGGCGGACCGAGAAGTCGCCGACTGCCATCGTCTGGAGCGCGTGCAGTAGGTCGTAGAGCTCTGCCGAGCTGGCGCCGGCGCCGTTGGCATGCAGGCCGTTGCCGTTCGTCTCCGCGGGGGAAGGCGCCTGGATGACCGGCGGCGGCGTGTCGATTCGGACGGTGTCGGTGCTCTTCTGCATATTTATCTCCCTGAACGACGCCTCATGGCGTCACGCCGGACCACAGCCCAGCATTCGCGAAGCGACGAGGTCTCGAAGGTCGTGGTGAAAGGTGAGGCGCCGGGAGCGGCCTCTAGTCGATAAACGGTGGCCGCCACCCTGCATCACCCGGCCAGACCTTCCTGTTTCCAGCGGGCACGCGCCGCCCGTCACGGACGCGCGGAGTTTAGCGAAGGGGAATAGGCATTCGCGCGCGCGCAGATGCGCAACGCCGCGGGATCACTAAGAAATCACGCGTCTCGTCACGGAAAAATCACAAGCGGTAGGGCGGTACGGTTAATTCAGGCTATTTTTGTGGAAAACGCCGCCCTTGACGATCGCCGACAGGTGCGCGCCCTGATCCAGGAACAGCTCCAGGTTCTTCACCGGATCGCCGTCCACGACGAGCAGGTCGGCGAAGGCCCCCGGCTCCACGACGCCGAGCTTGCCTTCCATGCGGACGATCTCGGCACCGACCAGCGTCGCCTGTCGGATGACCTCGATCGGCGAGTGGACCTCGCGCCGGAAGATGAATTCCTTGCTCTGCTCCATGTGAAGCTGGCCAAGCAGGTCCGTGCCGAAGCCCACCTTGACGCCCGCCTTCTTGCAGATGTCGAGGGACTTTAGGCCACCGTCGATCACGAGCTCGTTCTTGTCGAGCATGTCCCTGGTCATGCCGAACTCGGCGGCGCGTTCGCGCATGGCAAAGTAGGTGACGAGGTTGGCGACCATATAGGCGCCCTTCTTCGCCATCAGCTTGGCGGAGGCGGTGTCGATCAGGTTGCCGTGCTCGATGGTGCGCACCCCGCAGCTGACCGCGCGAGTGATTGCTTCCGGTGTGTAGGCGTGGGCGAGGGTGTAGCGGCCGAAGGCATGGGCCTCTTCGACCGCCGCGGTGATCTCCTCGACCGTGAACTGCAGCGAGTCGATCGGATCGTAAGGAGAGGCAACGCCGCCCGAGCACATGAGCTTGATGTGGTCGGCGCCCTGTCGCATCTGCTCGCGGGCGGCCTTGCGGACTTCGTCCGGGCCGTCAGCGAGGTGCCGGAGGAAGACCATCGCGTTGGTGCAGTTGCAGAGTGCGCCGGAGTCGGTGCGGCGGTTGCGGTCGTTGTGCCCGCCGGTCGGGCCGATCGAGCGCCCGGCGATGAACATGCGCGGCCCCTTGATCAGGCCGGTTTCGACCGCGGTCTTGATGCCCCAGTCGGCGCCGCCGGCATCGCGCACGGTGGTGAAGCCTCGGTCGAGGAAGGCTTTCAGGCGCTCGGTCGCGCGCGCCGCCATCAAGGTCAGCGGCATCGTCTCGAGTCGGCTGATGTAGACTTCGCTGTGCATCGTGTGCACGTGGCAGTCGATGAGGCCGGGCATCAGCGTGCGCTTGCCGCAGTCGACGACCTGCGCCTTCTGCGCCTTGATCGGCTTGTCGGAGACTTCCTTGATCTTGTCGCCTTCGACCAGCACCTCGTATCCGCCGCGGGCTTCCTTCCAGCGCGGATCGAGGAGGTTGAGGTTGCGGAACAGGATCGCGGAGAGGGTTTGGGCGCGGGCCATCAGTTGAGCTCGTTTTTGTGGAATTTGCCGCCCTTCATGATCGCCGGCAGATGCGCGCCCTGATCCAGGAACAGCTCAAGCTTCTTCAAAGGATTGCCGTCGACGACGATGAAGTCGGCGAAGGCGCCGGGCTCGACCACGCCGAGCTTGCCTTCGTGGCGCAGGATCTTGGCGCCGACCAGGGTCGCCTGGCGGATGATCTCGATCGGCTTCAGCACCTTGGCGCGGTGGATGAACTCCTTGCTCTGCTCTGTCTGAAGCTGTCCCAGGAGGTCCGAGCCGAAGCCGACCTCGACACCGGCCTTCTTGCAGATCTCGAGCGAGCGGAGCGCGCCTTCGAGCACGACTTCGTTCTTGGCCAGCATTTCAGCGGTCATGCCGAACGATGCGGCGCGTTCCTTCATCTCGAAGTAGGTCACCAGGTTGGCGATCATGAAGCCGCCCTTGGATGCCAGCAGCTTCGCCGACTTGGCATCGATCAGGTTGCCGTGCTCGATGGTGCGGACGCCGTTGGTGACGGCGCGGGTGATCGCTTCCGGCGTGTAGGCATGAGCCAGCACGTAGCGGCCGAAGTTGGCGGCTTCGTCGGTCGCTGCCGCGATCTCGCCCGGCGAGTACTGCAGGCTGTCGAGCGGATCGTAGGGTGAGGCCACGCCGCCGGAACACATGATCTTGATCTGGTCGGCGCCCTGGCGCATCTGCTCGCGCACCGTCTTTCGGACCTCGTTGGCGCCGTCAGCGATCGCCATGCCGTGAACCAGCGCGTTGCAGCAGCCGCAGCTGGCGCCCATGTCGGTGCGCCGGCGGGAGTCCGAATGGCCGCCGGTCGGGCCGATGGCACGGCCGGAGATGAAGAGGCGAGGGCCGGGGAGAAGGCCGGTCTCGACCGCCGTCTTGAGGCCCCAGTCGGCGCCGCCGGTGTCGCGGACAGTGGTGAAGCCTCGGTCGATCATGCCGCGCATCAGTTCGGCCGAGCGCGCGGTCATCAGGGTCAGCGGGATGTTCTCCAGCGCCCGGATGTTGACCTCGCTCAGCATCACATGGACATGGCAGTCGATCAGGCCGGGCATCAGCACGCGCTTGCCGCAGTCGACGACGTCGGCTTTCGCGGCCTTGATCGGCTTGTTCGAGACTTCCTTGATGGTCGCGCCTTCGACCAGGACCTCGTAGCCGCCGCGTGGGGAATCCCAGCGTGGATCCAGCAGGTCCATATTCCTGAAGAGCACCGATGAAGCCATGTTCCCCGCCCCCTGTACTTACGGTCAAAGATGCGGGGCCGGGCGCCGCTAAGTCAAGAATGCCAACGAGATAGACAGGCTTCAGGCGAAGTGGCAGGCCGCGTGCTGCCCGTCGGCGATCGGTCGGAGCTCCGGGGTTTCCTTAGCGCAGATCGCCTGAGCCATCGGGCAGCGCGGATGGAAGACGCAGCCGCTCGGCGGAGTGAGCGGGCTCGGGATCTCGCCCTTCAGGCCGATCGGCTGCCGGGACTTACGTCGCGACGGATCGGGAATCGCTGAGAGCAGCGCCTGCGTATAGGGGTGGCGCGGCGAGCGATAGAGCGCCCTGGTCTCGGCGATCTCGACCAGGGTCCCGAGATACATGACGGCGACGCGATCGGAAACGTGGCGAACGACCGCGAGATCGTGGCTGATGAACAGCATGCTAAGACGATGGCTGGCCTTGAGCCCGGCCAGCAGGTTCAGGATCTGCGCCTGGATAGAGACGTCGAGAGCGGAAACCGATTCATCAGCGATCAGGAGCTGTGGGTTGAGCGCCATCGCGCGGGCGAGCCCGATACGCTGACGCTGGCCGCCGGAGAACTGGTGCGGATACCGGGTCATCGCCCTCGGGTCGAGGCCGACGCTTTCGAGCAAGGAAGCGACCTTGCCTCGCAGCTCGACCGGCGTAAGCCGTTCATGCGTCTTCAGCGGCTCCGCTACGATCCGCTCGACCGTCCATTTCGGATCGAGCGAGGCGAAAGGATTTTGGAAGATCATCTGCACGTCGCGGCGGCGTTCGCGCAGCGCCGACCCGGAAAGGCCCAGCCAGTCTTCGCCGTCGAGACGTATGCGGCCGGCGGTCGGTGCGACGAGTCGGGCGAGCACGCGGCCGGTTGTGGTCTTGCCACTGCCGCTCTCGCCGACCAGCCCCAGAACCTCCTGGCGGCCGATCGAGAAAGAGATGCCGTTGACCGCATGCACGACGGGTCCCTTGCCGAACATTCGGCCGAGCATGCTGCCGCGTCCGGCGAAGTGAACCGTGAGGTCGGAGACCTCGGCGAGAGGCATCGCGTCAGTCATGGAGATGGCAGGCGACCTGACGCCCCGGTGTGATCGTCTTCAGGGCCGGCCGTTCGACCCGGCAGCGGTCGAAGGCATGGGCGCAGCGAGGGTTGAATTTGCATCCCGGGGGCGGCGACACCGGGTCGGCCAGGCGGCCGGGGATCGGGTTGAGCTGGCCGACCTCGCGGTCGAGACGCGGGATCGAGGCGATCAGTCCGACCGTATAGGGGTGCTTCGGGTCGTCGAGGATGTCGTCGGCCGGGGCCACCTCGACCAGGTTGCCGGCATACATGACCGCGATCCGCTCGCACATCTCGCCGACGACGCCGAGATCGTGGCTGACGAGGATGATCGAGGTTTCTGGCTCTCCGTCCTTGAGACGGCGCAGAAGGTCCAGGATCTGGGCCTGAACGGTGACGTCGAGCGCCGTGGTTGGCTCGTCCGCGATCACCAGCGCGGGATTCAAGATGAGCGCGGCGGCGATGATGACCCGTTGTTGCATGCCGCCTGAGAACTCGTGCGGGTAGTCGCCGAGCCGCCGTCCGGCATTGGGGATGCCGACCCGGTCCAGCATCTCTGCCACGCGCTCGCGCATCTCCGCCGGTGACATCGCCGGCGTGTGCCAGCGCAGCACCTCGGCGATCTGCTCGCCGATCGTCAGCACCGGATTCAGCGTCGCCGTCGGGTCCTGGAAAATCATCGCCAGTCGCTGGCCGCGTAGCCGGCGCATCTGTTCGGCGTCGAGGTCGAGCAGCGACTGCCCGCCGAAGCGGACGCTGCCGGACTCGATCTTGCCTGGCGGCTGTACCAGCCGCATGACGGAAAGCCCGAGCACCGACTTGCCGGATCCGCTCTCGCCGACGAGCCCCAGGGTCTCGCGGCGTTCCAGCGTGAGGCTGACGCCGTCGACGGCTGTCAGCCGTCCGCGCTTGGTCGGAAAGCGCGTGACGAGATTGTCGATGGCGAGAAGCGGCTTGCTCACAGGCGTTCCTGCCTGGGGTCGTAGGTGTCGCGCAGGAAGTCGCCGAACAGGTTGATCGCGATCGAGGTGACCATGATCGCGAGACCCGGACCGAGCGCGATCCAGTAGTTCTCGAAGAGGTAGTTGCGGCCCTCGCTGATCATGGCGCCCCAGGATGGCGTCGGCGGCTGCGTGCCGAGCCCCAGGAAGCTGATTGCGGCTTCCAGAATGATGACCTCGGCCAGGTCGAAGGTGGCGAGCACGATGATCGTCGGCACCACGTTCGGGATCACGTGGCCGAAGATGATCGCCGGATGACGGACGCCAATCGACTTCGCCGCCTGGATGTACTCGAGTTCGCGGATCTTCAGCGTTTCGCCGCGGACGAGGCGGGCGAACCGGACCCACAGCGCCACCGAGAGCGCGAAGACCATGGTCCAGAAGCCGGGGCCAAGGATCGCCAGCAGGAGGATGGCGACAAGGATGAACGGGAACGAGAGCTGGAAGTCGGCGATGCGCATGATCACCGCATCGACCACGCCGCCGAAGTATCCGGAGATTGCACCCAGCAGCGAACCAAGGATCATCGCGTTGAAGACGACGAGCAGTGCCACGAGGATCGAGGTGCGCGAGCCATAGAGGGCGCGGGCGAAGATGTCCCGGCCGAGATTGTCGCCGCCGAGCAGGTAGTCGGCCCTGCCGTCCTCCTCGAAGGCGGGCGGGAGGAACCGGGCTTCGAGGACCTGCTGTGCCGGATCGTGCGAGGCGAACAGAGGCGCGAAGGCGGCGACCAGGACGATGCCTAGGACGACGGTGAAGCCGGTCAGCCCCTTGGCGCTCCGGAGCAGTTCGGAAAGGAAGCGACGGCCGGCCGAGACCGGCGGATCGAGAGCTTCCGTCGTGTCGACGGCGGCGGGTTCAGCGGACATAGCGGATGCGGGGGTCGATCAGGCGGTAGAGCAGATCGACCAGGAGGTTGAGGAAAACGAAGACGCAGGCGGCGACCAGGACGCTGGCCTGTATCAGCGGGTAGTCGCGCCAGAAGATGCTCTGGACGGTCAATCGGCCGATCCCCGGCCAGGCGAAGACGTTCTCGATGATGTAGGTCCCGCCGAGCAAGGTGCCGAGCTGGAGCCCGACGATGGTCACGGTCGGGATCAACGCGTTGCTGAACGCATGCTTGAGGAAGACCATGCGCTCGGGCACGCCCTTTGCGCGAGCGAACTGCAGGTAGTCCTGGCGGATCACGTCGAGCATGGTCGAGCGGATCAGGCGCGTGTTGAGCGCGATCACGAAGAAGGCGAGGGAGATCGCAGGCATCAGGATGTAGCGAAGCCTGTCCCACAGCAGGTTCCAGTCCCAGGCGCGGAGCGCCTCCCAGCCGCCGACCACGACCGAGCCCTTGTAGCCGGTGGAGGGGAGCCATTGGAGCTCCACCGAGAACACCAGGATCAGGATGATGCCGATCAGGAAGTTGGGAACCGCGACGCCGAACACCGAGATGATCGAGCCGAAGTAGTCGATCGCCGTTCCCTGCCGGAGCGCGCAGACGATGCCGAGCGGGAGCGCCACCAGAAGAGCGAAGATCAAGGCGGTCAGCGCCAGTTCGAGCGTGGCGGGAATCCGCTCGGCGATCAGGACGATCGCGCTCGATCTCAGGCGCGTAGAGTTCCCGAAATCGCCGCGCAGCACGATGCCCGTCGCGTAGTCGTAGAAGTTCTGCAGCACAGGCTTGTTGACGCCGAGCTGCTCGCGGAGCGCGGTCTTGTCCTGCTCGGTCATGCCGGGATTGCCCGCCTCCATCATGTCGACGATGTCTCCGGGCACCAGCTTGGAGATCGTCGACACGACGAAGACGACACAGACGATGACCATCAGCGCAGACAGGACGCGGCGGACGAAATACCCCAGCATGACGTGTCGGATCGTCCGATCAGGCCTTCAGCCAGACGTCCTTGTAGTAGATGCGGGCGTCCCAGGCGTTCTCGAAGTCCTCGACCGTGTCGCGGATGGCGACGGCGGTGATGTCGGCATAGAGCGGCAGCCACCAGCACTGTTCGATCGCGATCTTCTGGACTTCGTTCAACATCTCGTCGCGCTTCTTCGGATCGAACTCGAGCCGCTGCTTGTCGAGGAGCTCGTCGGTCCGGGGATCGGTGTAGAAGCCGCGGTTCAGCGAGCCGGTCTTATGCAGCAGGATGTGCAGCACGTCGCCGTCGGTATAGCGATAGTTCAGGAGATAGAGCGGGTGCTCGCCCTTCCGCCCGATCACCGCGGCTTCCGCCGCCGGCACCGCCTCGATCGCGAGATCGACGCCGACCGCCTTTAGCTCCGCCTGGATGACCTCGGCCGCGCGGCGGTTGGCGCCGTCGTCATTGGTCGAAAGGCGAAGCTTCAGGTTGGTGGCGCCGGCTTCGGCGAGCAGGGCCTTGGCCTTCGCCGGATCGTATTTCGGCGCGATGTCCTTGGCGTTGGGCAGGGCCTGCGGGAAGGCCGGCCCAAGGGGGCTGTAGGCGAGCTCGCCGTTGCCGCCAAGCGCCAGTTGCAGGACCTTGTTCTTGTCGATCGCCATGCTGAGCGCCTGGCGGACCTTGATGTCGCTGGTCGGCGCGAGCTTGATGTTGAAGCAGAGCCCGAAGCAGGACAGCGCGGTCCGCGTCATAACCTTGACGTTCCGCATGCGCTTGACCTGGGCCAGCTTGTCGAGCGGCACGGCATTGAAGCCGGCGATCACCTGGATCTCGTTCGACTGCAGCGCGGCGAGACGCGGGGCGTCCTCGGGGATCACGACATACTCGATCGAGTCGAGATGCGCCGGCTTGTCGTTCTTGAAGCGTTTGTTGATGAACATGTGCTTGTCGTTGCGGACGAGCTTGATGCCCGAGTCCGGCTGCCAGCGATCGAACTTGAAGGGGCCCGAGCCGACCGGATTGCGGCCGAAGTCCCCGCCCTTCTGGATCGCGGTCGGCGAGATGATCGCCTGGTACGCGCCTGCCAGACCCACCCAGAGGGTGACGAAGGGCGAGCTGTAGTTGTAGGCGACGGTCAGGTCGTCGATGACCTCGGCGCCGGTCAGCGGACCGTTGATGAACTTGGTCGGCGACGCGGTCGCCGGATCGAGGTGGCGCTTCACCGTGAAGGCGACGGCCTCGGCATTGACCGGCGTGCCGCCAATGGCGTCCAGCCCCGGGGTGGTTTCGATTTTCGCTGCCACGGCAGCAAAGCGCATGCGCACGAGATCGAGGCTCATGTCGCGGTTCCTTTCGGGATGGGAGGGAGAGTGTTGCGGTCAGGCGGACCAGGGGCCGCCATTG
>CAZZLX010000105.1:0-9419 GCA_964655235.1 uncultured Rhizobium sp. | reverse complement strand
ATTCGAAGACGCTCTTATTGCAGAACTATGCCGGTTCGGTGAAGGGGCGACTTACTCCGCCGCCGCCTGGCCGATGCCGCCGCGATTGGCGCCTGGCTCGATCGACCGCCACAGGACCTCGTGGCCCTTGGGCAGCGCCCTGCTGTTCGGGAGCGCCAGCCAGATGCGGAGCAGCAGCCGGTCCTGGCCCGAAGAGGCGTCGTCCTCGAACGGCGTGCGCCCGTGATAGATCACGTGATTGTTGAGGAGCTGCATGTCGCCCGGCGCGAAACGCATCTCGAACGAGAGCTCCTGGGCCAGATCCATCAGCATGTCGATGCCGGCCTTCTGCGCCTCGGTCAGGCGCGGCACCTCGCCCATTTTCTGGGCTGCCTCGATATAGGTCAGCGAATAGTGGCTGGTGAAACGGCCGTCGCGCTGGCCGAAGATCGGCAGCGGGTAGGCGAGCTTCTCGCCGCCTGGCTCCTCGCCGAAGCGGCTCCGCCAGATGTCCTCGTAGAGTGCAGCGCAGAGGTCCGGCGCGCGTTCCAGCATCGCGTTGTGGACCGCGGCCGAGCTTGCGAGCTTGCTGACGCCGCCGGCTTTCGCCTGGCGAACGCAGAGGAGGCCAACGGCGTCGCAGCGGTCGGTGTGGAAACGAAGCTGGCCGTTGGTCAGCGTGCGCGCATATGAGGAAAGGAAGGTCTTGCCCTTGCCTTCGTCAATCTGACCGTAGCGCTGGCCGGCGAGCGCGGTGCCGCCCTCGTCGCGGATCGCGCGCATCAGCTCGCCCGACTTGTTCTGGTTGAGCGGCGTGCCCAGGTTGGCGCCGATGCCGAACCAGATCCGGCGGAGATCGTCCTCCTCGTAGCGCGCGACCGGCAGGTCGCGAAGCTGGATCATGCCCGAGCCGTTCTCCAGCTCTTCCCTGACGTCGTCGAACAGCGTGCTCAACCCGGTCAGCGGGAAGTTGCGGGCGTTGATCTCCGGCCAGGCGATGCCGCGACGCTTTGCCTCGGCCAGGACGCGGTCGATCTCGTCGATCGCGCTCACGGGAAGGTGGCGGATCCAGCGCTCGGACTTGGCGATGTCCTTGCCGAGCCAGGCGCAGGCGCCGGCGATCGGGCGGGGAAGGGTGGTCGTGCTCATCGGCGTTTCCCAGGGAGAAAGCTTTCTTCGGAGGATAGCGCGTCGAGGCCGGCTCAGGCAAAGTGCCCCGCCCCGACCGAAGACCTCGTCACGCCATCCGGAGCCCCTCCTGGCACATCCGTTCATCGACCTCGTGCAGGATCCGCCGACCCGACGGGTCTGGGGCGGCTTGAGCTTCCAGGCCGTCGCCGACGAGCTGATGCGGATCGCGATGATCTGGCTCGCGATCGACATGGTCGGCGCGGCGGCGAGCTTCCTTCTGTTCGGCAACCTGCTCGCCGCCTTCGTCGTCAGCATCCTCGCCGGTGCCGTCGCCGACCGCTTCTCGCCACGCGGCACGATGATCTTCTGCAACCTGGTGCGGGCCACGCTGGTGTTCACGCCGGTGCTGCTGTCCTTCGGCGGTCTCCTGACCTTCCCGACGCTGATGGTCTTCGCCGTCGCGATCGCTTCGTTCCGCGGCGTCTACGACCCGGCCCTGCAGTCGAGTGTGCCGAAGCTGGCGCCGACGACGGACCACATCCAGGCGGTCAACGGCCTCTTCGACTCGACGCACCGACTCGCGCGTTTGATCGGGCCGACGATCGGCGGCGTGCTGTCGCTGGCGCTGCCGGTCATCCATTTCCTCACCGTATCGGCGGGTGCCTACCTGCTGGGCGCTCTGGTGATGCGTCGCATCGGCCGCGGCCTCGACCAGCCGCTCAGCGGCCGCGGCACCCACAGCGCCGGCATCCGCGGCGTGGTCGAGCGCATGCTCTACGGCGTCACCGTCGCGCGCCGCGATCGTCCCATCGCGCGCGTGCTCATCGCCAACGCGATCAACCTGATCGGCTGGATCCTCGGCATCACGCTCGGCATCCCCATGCTGATGGCGAACCATCCGCCTTTCGGCTTCGAGCATCAGCCGCTGCTGGCGCTCAGCTGCGTTCTCGGCGCCTACGGCGTCGGCGATTTCGCCTCCAATGTCTGGGTCTCCAATCGTCGGCCGACCGACCGCTGGCGCTTCATGTTCTCGGGCTACATCGTTCTGGGAGCGGGCGTCGGCTCGCTGCCGCTGCCGATCCTGCTCGGCCTGGGATATGGCGAGCTGCCGGCGATGATGATCCTCGCCTTCATCGCGGGATCGGGCGGACCGATCTTCTTCCTGCCGATGCTGACGACGCTGCAGACCCGCGTTTCCGGCGCCGACATCGCCGCTGTGTTTCGCCTGAGGATCGCGGTCACTTCCGGCTCGATGGCGCTGGCGGCGCTGGTGGGATCGTGGATGTTCGACTGGCCGGGCACGATCCCGACCGTGATCTTCGCCGGATGCCTGATGGCGGTGACCGGCACGGTCGGCATCCTGAGCCGCCCGCCGGAAATGGAACGGGCGCCGCCGGAAGTTCCGACGACGCCCGTCTCACGACATTAGAGGCGACTAGGCCGTCGCGACGTAGCCGTCGCGGCGCGGATCGCAGCCGCCGGTCATGGCCCCCGACGACGGGTCGATCGTGATGCCGTGCATGCCGCCGACCGACATGGTCCACGGAACGTAGTGCTCGGCGTCATGGCCGCGGGCCTTGAGCGCGTCGACCACCTCCGGCCGCACGCGGCCTTCGACCTGGACGCGCTTGCCGTCCCAGAGCCGGGCGCGCGGCGCTTCGATCGCATCCTGGATCGGCTGGTTGAAGTCGACGAGCTGCACCATGGTCTGCGTCTGGGTCTGGCAGATGCCGTAGCTGCCGGGCGTGCCGAGCGCCAGCACCGGCTTGCCTTTGCGCAGACCTACCGACGGTGCCATCGGCAGCGCCAGCGGCCCGCCCGGGCGCATGTAGTTGGTGCCCTTCGGGTTGATCTCGCCCCAGTAGAGGAAGTTGTTGGAGCAGACGCCGGTACCCGGGATCACCACGCCGCCGCCGAAGCCGGCGCCGAGGCTCTGGGTCAGGCAGATCACGTTGCCGTCGCGGTCGGCTGCCGAGAACGAGGTCGTGTGCTCCTTCCGGAGGTCGATCGGCTTCGGCTCGACCCACTGCTCGGTCGGCGCGTCGATCGGCTTGCCGTCGGCGACGCGCTTCCGGAGCTTGGCGACGAAGCCGTCGGACAGAAGCTCCTTCAGCTTCTTCGGCGTCGGGTTGTTGTTGAGGATGCGCGCCTCGGCGGCGACGCGGATGGCGCGGAAGACGATGTCGAGGTGATCGACGCCGTTGCGCTCGAGTCGGCTCAGGTCGAAACCGTCGAGGATGCGGAGCGTCAGCAGGTACTGGAAGCTCTCGCACGGCGGCGGCAGCGAGTAGACCGTCATGCCGCGATAGTCGGCGGTCACGGGCTCGAGCCACTCGGGCTTCACCGCGTCCAGGTCATCCTGGGTCAGGCAACCGCCGAGCTTCTTCATGTGGGAGAGGAACGCCTTGCCGAGCGCGCCTTTGTAGAGATAGTCCGGCCCGTTCTTGACGATCGCCTCGTAGGTCTTGGCGAGGTCGGTCTGCTTGAGGACCTGGCCCGCCTTCACCACGCCCTTGCCGAAGGCGTAGTTCTTGTTCCAGTCGTCGTAGAAGGCCTTGTACTTCTTCAGGTCGCGCGCGGCCTCCATGAACTTGTCTTCGTTGAAGTTGGTCAGCACGATGCCGTCGCGGGCGATCTCGATCGCCGGCTGGAACACCTCCTTCAGCGACTTCCTGCCGTAGGTCTCGACCAGCGTGCACCAGCCGGCGAGGTTGCCGGGCGTCGAGCAGGCCAGCGGACCGCGATGCAGATCCTCGCGATCCTTGAAGCGGGAGACCGGCAGCTTGAACGGCACCTTGGTGATGAAGTCGAGCGTGCGGACGCGCTTTTCCTTGGCGACGTACATCGTCGCCATGCCCATGCCGGCGAGGCCGGACATGTAGGGCTCCGCAACGTTGAGCGCGGCGGCGGTGGCGGCGATCGCATCGAAGGCGTTGCCGCCCTCGCGCAGGATGCGGGCGCCGGCCTGGGCGGCCAGCGGATGGGCGGCGGCGACGACGCCGTGGACAGAGGCGACCGGTGGGCGTTTTCCGTACATGCTTCCCCCTCGTTTCGAGCCGGCTCCCGGCTTATCCCGGCAAGGCTAGGCCAGCGGCGCGAACCGTTCCGTATTTCTTCGTCGGAAGTGAAACCGGGGATGACGCTCCGGGCCGGCGCTGGTAGCGTCGGCGGCATGGGCATGAACACGCCAAGCCGGACGTATGCGCCGCTCGCCGACGAACGCGCAGTCCTCGCGATCGTCGACGGATTCCGGGCGAAAACCCTGCCGGCCGCCCGCTGGACCCATCAGGCACATCTTTCCGTCGGCCTCTGGCACGTCCGGCGATTCGGCGAGGCGGAGTCCAGGTCGCTGCTAAGGGACGGCATCCGCGCCTACAACGAGGCCTCGGGCACGCCGAACTCCGATACCCGCGGGTATCACGAGACGGTGACGATGTATTACGTCTGGTCGGCAGCCCGATTCCTCGAGACTACGCGCGCCCATCGCCTGGTCGACCTCGTCAACTCCTATGTCGACAGCCGCCACGGATCGAAGGAGGGGATCTTCCTCTTCTGGAGCCGGGATCTGCTGCTCTCCACGCCGGCCCGGCGCGACTGGGTCGAGCCGGACCTGACACCGCTTTCGGTCGAGACCCTGCTCGCGGCCGACCCGGTCGGCTGATCGGCTACCGTCGTACCGCGAGGGGCGATAAAGTCGCCGTCTTCGGACAGGGCTTCGGTGGCGGCTCCCGTCCGGTCTCGGGGGAGTCCGATGAAGCGCCTCTTCTCTTTCGTGATGATGCTCGCGGTGGGCTTCGCCGCGCCGTCGCTGGCGCACGAGCCGCCGCAGACCGGTCCCTCGCCCTGGGTCTACACGCCGAGTACGGCGCAGCTCACCGCCGATGGCGGCCTGTTCGTCAGCCCCGCCGGCGACGCCGCGCTCTCCCGGATCCAGACCAGGGCCGACGGCCTCCCGCCAGAGGTCGCGCGCCGCCGCATCGTTCAGACCGACGCGGTCTATCTCGAGACGAAGATCCTGCCCCGGATCGCCGCCGGCGACGCCAACCAGCCGAAGAAGGTCGAGATGAGCGCCGACGCGGTGCGCCTCAACCTCTTCCCCGACGTCGTCGTCGACGCAGCGAGGACCAGGTACCAGCACACGCTCTCGGGCGATTTCGTCTGGGAAGGCAAGCCCGCGAGCGGTGCGGACGGGACCGTGAACCTCGTGATCGCGAAGGGCCGGATCACCGGTGCGGTCACGGTCGGCGGCGTCACCTATTCGATCTACCCCGACAAGCTCGGCAACACGGTGATCGAGCAGCTCGATCCGCGCGGCTTCCCGAAACCCGGCCCGCACCCGATCCCGGAAATCCCGAAGACCGACAAGCGCGGCGGCCTCCCTTCCTGGCAGGCACCCGCCGACGGGCCGAGCGTCGTCGGCGATCCCAACAGCATGACGACCATCACGCTGCTCGCCGCCTATACCGAGGCGGCGGCGGCGGAATCCGCCGACATCGTCAGCGAGATCAACCTCGCCGTCTCGATGGCGAACACGGCCTACGCCAATTCCGGCGTCAACATCACGCTCCAGCTGACCGGCACGCTTGCCGCCACGTACGCGGAAAGCAGCAGGGACGCCTCGGTCGTGATCAACGACGCGCGCCTCGGCATGGCGGGCTCGGGCGAGCTCTCCGAGCTCAACGCCGCGCGGATCGCCTACGGTGCCGATCTGGTTGCCCTGATCGTCAAGAACTACAGCGCGTTCCAGGCCTGCGGCATCGGCTACATGCCGCTCAACCCGACCACGGCCTATGCGGCCTACGGTGTCTCGGCGACGATGCGCGGCTCCTGCCTCGCTGGCCAGACGCTGTCGCACGAGACCGGCCACAACATGGGCCTCGCGCACGACCGCTATGCGGTGCGCAAGTACAACGAGGGCCCCTGGTACGGGACGCTGCCGCAGGACTACGACTATTTCGGCTACGTCAGCACGGCGGCGCGCGAGATGGACGTGATGTCCTACTACGACCTCTGCAACGACTCGGGCGTCAACTGCACGCGCGCGACTCGTTTCAGCAGCCCGAACCGCACCTTCAGCAACGGCGCGGCCTCCGGCGTCGCGCTCGGCGGGACCGATCCGGCTGACAATGCGCGCGTCCTCAACATCAACAAGGACGTGGTCGCGCAATGGCGCCCGGCGACCGCGAGCGGCGTCGTCCTGACGGTGACCAAGAGCGGCACCGGCTCGGGCACCGTCACCAGCAGTCCCTCCGGCATCAGCTGCGGAAGCACGTGCAGCGCCTCGTTCTCCTCGGGCCAGATCGTGACGCTGACCCCGGCCGCTTCCAGCGGCTCGACCTTCGCCGGCTAGTCGAGCTCCTGCTCGGGTACGTCTGCGAGCGCGACCGTGACGATGACGGCAAGCGCCACCTGCATCGCGACCTTCACCGGAAGCACTTCCGGCACGCCGGCGAACGACGCCTTTGCTTCCGCGACCGAGATCACCGGCAGCAGCGGCTCGACCACCGGCTCCAACGTCAGCGCCACCAAGGAGACCGGCGAGTCGAACCACGCCGGCAACTCCGGCGGCAAGTCGGCGTGGTGGAGCTGGACGCCGACATCGGGCGGCAGCGTGACGATCACCACGATCGGCAGCAGCTTCGATACGCTGCTCGCGGTCTACACGGGATCCAGCGTCTCGGCGCTGACGGCGGTCGCATCGAATGACGACACGTCCAGCTCACTGCAGAGCTCGGTCACGTTCACCGCGAGCGCTGGCACGACCTACCGGATCGCGGTCGACGGCTACGCCGGCGCCTCCGGATCGATCGTGCTTACCTGGAACCAGTCAGGCACGACCTCGGCGCCTGCAAACGACGCCTTCTCGAGCGCGATCGCGCTGACGTCATCCTCCGGCACGACGACCGGCTCCAACGCCTCGGCGACCAAGGAAAACGGCGAACCGAGCCACGCCGGCAATTCCGGCGGGGCCTCGGTCTGGTGGAAGATCACGCCGACCGCCAACGGCCAGGTCACGGTGACGACGGCCGGCAGCAACTTCGACACGCTGCTCGCCGTCTATACCGGCTCCTCCGTGGGCGCGCTGACTTCCGTCGCTTCGAACGACGATACCGGCGCCACGCTGCAGAGCTCCGTCTCCTTCACCGGCACCGCCGGAACCACCTATTACATCGCCGTCGACGGCTACTCGGGATCCACCGGCAGCATCGTCCTCGGTTATACCGGCGGTCCGTCCTCGACCTTCACCGTCCAGACCGGATGGTGGTGGTCCTCTTCGCTCGCCGGCACCGGCTTCGGCATTGAGCAGTCCGGGTCCAACCTGTTCATCGGCGCCTATCTCTACGACACCGACGGAACCGCGGTCTGGTACACGAGCATCGGCACGATCAGCAGCAACGTCTTTTCCGGCAACCTGGTCGAGTACCAGAGCGGCCAGACACTCAGCGGCAGCTATCGCGCGCCGGAAGTACGCCGAACGGTCGGCACCGTGTCGATCACCTTCACGAGCTCGACCACGGGCACGCTGACCTGGCCGGGCGGCACGATCGCGATCGAACGCTTCGACATCGTCTCGGGCGGGGTCGCCGCCGGCAGCGCGACCGGTGATCCAGAGAAGGGCTGGTGGTGGAGCTCGTCGGAAAGCGGGCGCGGCTACTTCATCGAGACCCAGGGATCGAGCCGCGCCATCTTCATGGCCGCCTACATGTACGACACCGACAATTCGGCGGTGTGGTACGCCGCCGGCGGCGGTGTGCTCGCGAGCTCGCTTCTGGTCGGCAATTCGTTCACGGGCACGCTTTCCGAATACGGAAACGGACAGAGTCTCGGCGGGACCTACCGAGCGCCGACGATCACCGCGACCAGGGGAACGATCACGATCGACTTCACGAGCACGACCCGGGCGGTCCTGACGCTGCCCTCCGGCCAGCAGGTGAACCTGACGCGCTTCACCTTCTAGAAAGCGAGTCGCATTCGGCAGTTGTCACTGGGTTCCGCCGCGCCCGCGCCGATACCTTCCCTTGGGGGGAAGGGTGCGGGTGTGCAGGCGGGGTTCGAATGCTCAGGTTGCTCTCGATCGCCTGGGTGGCGATCGGTCTCGGTCTCGGTTCCGCATCGGCTCACGATCAGCAACAGCCCACTCCCGTCATCGCGTCATGGACGCGCAGCGTCGCCGATGAGGGGCTGTTCCGCGCGGCGCCGGCGGGGGATCCCGCCTCCCAGGGATTGAGCAGGGCGACGGCGGCTCTGCCGGCGGAGATCGCGCGGCGGCGGCTGGTGCAGACGGACGCCGCCTACCTCCAGGCGCGCATGATCCCTCGGATCGCCTCGTCGGCGGCTGGCGACCAACCCAAGCGCATCGAGGCTGCGAGCGACTCGATCCGCCTCAACCTGTTCCCCGACGCGGTCGTCGACGTCTCGCTGCGTAATGTTCAGCATACCCTGTCGGGCGACGTCGTCTGGCAGGGCGGGCTTGCCGATGGCGGCAAGGGTGGCGCGCATCTGGTGATCTCGCGCGGTCGGATCACCGGCTCGGTCATGACGGGCGGCATCAACTACACGATCTATCCGGACCGAAACGGCAACACCGTCATCGACCAGCTCGACTCTTCCGGCTTCCCCAAGGCCGGCGCGCACCCGACGCGGGACGACGTGCCCGCCGCCGACAAGCCTTCCTCTCGCCCGTCATGGATGGCGCCCGCCGACGGCCCGAGCATCGTCGGCGATCCGGGCACGATGACCACGGTCACCGTCGCGGTCGCCTATTCCCAGGCCGCCGCGGCGCAGTCCGCCGACATCGTCAGCGAGATCAATCTCGCCGTCGCCATGGCGAATACCGCCTACGCCAATTCCGGCGTCAACATCACGCTGCAGCTGGTCGGCACCGTCGCCGCGACCTACGACGAGGGATCCAAGTCCGCGTCGACCGTGATCAACGACGCCCGGCAGGGGCTCAACGGCTCGGGCGAGCTCTCGGAGCTGTATTCGACGCGCCGCGCCCTCGGCGCCGACCTCGTCGCCCTCATCGTCAAGAACTACAGCGCCTTCCAGGCCTGCGGCATCGCCTACATGATGCTGAATCCCACCGTGTCGGATGCCTCGCTCGCGGTCTCGGCCTCGATGCGCGGGTCGTGCATCACCGGCAACCAGACGCTGGCGCACGAGCTCGGCCACAACATGGGTCTGGCGCACGATCGCTACGCGGTCACGAAGTACAACGAGGGCCCCTGGTACGGTAACCCGCCGCAGAACTACGCCTACTTCGGCTACGCCGACGTCTCGGCGCGCGAGCTGACGGTGATGTCGTACTT
>CAZZLX010000104.1:0-9431 GCA_964655235.1 uncultured Rhizobium sp. | reverse complement strand
TCCGAATCCGCCCGGCCGCATCGCCGGCGGGCAGATCTGGTTCGGCGGCGAGGACCTGACCAAGAAATCCCAGGAGGAGATGCGCGGGATCCGCGGCAACAAGATCTCGATGATCTTCCAGGAGCCGATGACCTCGCTCAATCCGGTCTACACGGTCGGCGACCAGATCATCGAAGGCATCCGGCTCCACCGCGCCATATCGGCCGCCGATGCGCGCGAGCGGGCGATCGAGATGCTGCGACTGGTGCGCATCCCGAGCCCGGAGAAGCGGATCGACGACTATCCGCACCAGCTTTCAGGCGGCATGCGACAGCGCGTGATGATCGCGATGGCGCTCGCCTGCGAGCCGGAGCTGCTGATCGCCGACGAGCCGACCACCGCACTCGACGTGACCATCCAGGCGCAGATCCTGGACCTCATGCGCCGGATCCGCGACGAGACCGGCACCGCGATCATGCTGATCACGCACTCGCTCGGCGTGGTCGCCGAGATGGCCGACCGCGTCGTCGTCATGTATGCCGGCCGCATCGTCGAGCAGGCGGACGTGAAGACGATCTTCCGCGATCCGCAGCACCCTTACACGCTGGGCCTACTCGGCTCGATCCCGAAGCTCGCGGTCGAGGAGGATCGCCTCGCCACCATCCCCGGCACCGTGCCGAACCCGCAGGCAATGCCGACGGGGTGCCTGTTCAACCCGCGTTGCCCGATCGCGATCGACAAGTGCCGGGCGGAGGTGCCGCCCTTGATCGACATCACGCCCGGCCACAAGACCGCCTGCTGGCGGGCGCCGCTGCCTGCGGGAGACGCGTGAGATGGCGCTCCTCGAGGTCAAGGATCTGGTCAAGCACTTCCCCGTCACCCGCGGGCTGATGATGGGGAAGAACTTGGGGTCCGTCCGCGCCGTCGACGGCGTTTCCTTCTCGGTAGAGGCTGGCGAGACGCTGTCGCTGGTCGGCGAATCCGGTTGCGGCAAGTCGACCACTGGCCGCGTGCTGCTGCGCCTGATCGAGCCGACCGCGGGCGCGGTCCGCTTCGACGGCGAGGACGTGTTCAACCTCGACAAGTCCGAACTCCGGCGTCTCCGCCGCGAGATGCAGATCATCTTCCAGGATCCCTATGCCTCGCTGAACCCGCGCATGACCGTCGGCGAGATCATCGGCGAACCCCTGAAGATCCATAATCTCGCCGAAGGCGCGCAACGCCAGGCGCGCGTGCGCGAGCTCTTGGAGCAGGTCGGCCTCTCGGCCTGGCACGAGCGCCGCTACCCTCACGAGTTCTCCGGCGGCCAGCGCCAGCGCATCGGCATCGCCCGCGCGCTCGCGGTCGAGCCGAAGCTGATCGTCTGCGACGAGCCGGTCTCCGCCCTCGACGTCTCTGTGCAGGCGCAGGTCGTGAACCTGCTCGAAGACCTGCAGAAGCGCCTCGGCCTGGCCTATCTCTTCATCGCCCACGACCTCTCGGTCGTGAAGCATGTCAGCGATCGCATCGCGGTCATGTATCTCGGCAAGATCGTCGAGCTGGCGCCGACCAAGTCGATGTTCGCGATGCCGAGGCATCCCTACACGCAGGCGCTGCTGTCGGCGATCCCGGTGCCAGATCCGACTGCGCCGCGCGAGCGCCTGCTGCTCGAAGGCGACGTGCCGAGCCCGCTCAATCCGCCGCCGGGCTGCCGCTTCCACACCCGCTGCCCGCACGCGCGCGAGCGCTGCCGGGTAGAAGAGCCGGTGTTCGAGGATGTCGGCGGCGGCAGCTTCGTCGCCTGCCACTTCCATCGCGAGATCCCGCACGTGACGCCGCCGGCGGCACGGGCGACGGCCTCGGCCACCGCCTACCTGAGCCGGCTCAAGGCGGTCTACGGGCGCGACGCGAGCGCGCCGGCGTGAGCTTCGCGGCGGTGATCAAGGGCGGCACGGTCGCCACGGCCGCCGATACCTTCCAGGCCGACGTCGCGATCGACGGCGGCAGGATTGCCGCGATCGGCCGGGACCTGCGCGGCGCCAAGGAGATCGACGCCCGCGGTCTCCTGGTGCTGCCGGGCGGCATCGATAGCCACGTGCATATCGAGCAGAAGTCGTCGACCGGCATCATGACCGCCGACGACTTCTATACCGGCACGCGCTCGGCTGCGGCCGGTGGCACCACGACCGTCATCCCCTTCGCCGCGCAACAGCGGGGCCAGAGCGTCCGACAGGTGGTCGAGGACTATCACAAGGCGGCAGGCCCCAAGGCGGTCGTCGACTACGCGTTCCACATGATCGTCTCCGATCCCTCGCCGCACGTGATGGCGCAGGAGCTGCCGGCGCTGATTGAGCGGGGATATACCTCGTTCAAGGTCTACATGACCTACGACGCGCTCAAGCTCGACGACCGGCAGATGCTCGACGTGCTGGCGCTCGCCCGCACCCATGGCGCGATGACGATGGTGCATGCCGAGAACCACGACGTGATCGCCTGGCTATCCAACCGGCTGCTCGCGGCCGGACATACGGCGCCCAAGTTCCATGCGGTGGCGCATGCGGCCGCCGCCGAGCGCGAGGCGACGCACCGGGTAATCACGCTCTCCGAGATCGTCGACGTACCGATGCTGATCGTCCATGTCTCCGGCCGCGAAACGATCGAGCAGATCCGCTGGGCCCAGGGGCGGGGCCTCAAGGTCTACGCCGAGACCTGTCCGCAATACCTGTTCCTCTCGGCCGAGGATCTCGACCAGCCGGGCTTCGAGGGCGCCAAGTGCATGTGCTCGCCGCCGCCGCGCGGCCGCGACAACCAGCGCTACGTCTGGGAAGGACTCACGAGCGGCGTGTTCCAGGTGTTCTCGTCGGACCATGCGCCCTATCGCTTCGACGACCCCGAAGGAAAGAAGAAGCACGGCCAGAATCCGCCCTTCAAGAAGGTCGCGAACGGCGTGCCCGGCATCGCCGCACGCCTGCCGCTGCTTTTCTCCGCCGGCGTCGGCGAGGGACGCATCACGCTCAACCAGTTCGTGGCGCTGACGGCGACCAACCACGCGAAGCTCTACGGCCTGTATCCGCGCAAGGGCACGATCGCGGTCGGATCGGACGCCGACATCGCGCTGTGGGATCCGAGCAAGGAAGTAAGGATCTCGGTCGACCTGCTGCACGACGCGATGGACTACACGCCCTATGAAGGCCGCGTCGTGAAGGGGTGGCCGGTCATGGTGCTTTCGCGCGGCGAGATCGTCGCCGAGGAAGGCAAGGTCTCGGAGGCCGCCGGGCGGGGCCAGTTCCTTTCCTGTGAAAGGCCGGCGGCGGCGGTGCCGCTCGGCCGTCCCGTGCATGGCTTCGAGCCGTCGTCGGGCAAGTTCCGGGCGGAGAAGGCATGAGCCGGATGCTGACCGTAGGCGCCGCCCAGCTCGGGCCGATCGCCGGATCCGCGACGCGCACGCAGGTCGTTGCCCGCATGATCGCGCTGCTCGACCGGGCGAAGGCGCACGGCTGCAAGCTGGTGGTCTTCCCCGAGCTCGCGCTGACCACCTTCTTCCCGCGGTGGTTCATGCCCGACCAGGCCGAGGTCGACGCCTTCTTCGAGCGCGAGATGCCGTCGGCCGAGACTAAGCCCTTATTCGACGCGGCGCGCCGTCACGGTATCGGATTCTATCTCGGCTATGCCGAGCTGACGCCGGAAGGGCGCCGCTTCAACACGTCGATCCTCGTCGACGACGAAGGCCGGATCGTCGGCAAGTACCGGAAGGTCCACCTCCCGGGCCATTCCGAGCACGAGCCGAAGCGCCCCTGGCAGCACCTGGAGAAGCGCTACTTCGAGGTCGGCGACCGGGGCTTCCCGGTCTGGCGGACGATGGGTGGCGCCATGGGTATGTGCATCTGCAACGACCGCCGCTGGCCCGAGACGTTCCGTGTGATGGGGCTTCAGGGCGTCGAGCTGGTGATGCTGGGCTACAATACGCCCGATCAGAACACCGCCGCCTTCGAGCCCAACCACCGCCGCATGTTCCACAACGACCTCGTCCTCCAGGCCGGCGCCTACCAGAATTCGACCTGGGTGATCGCGGTCGCCAAGGCCGGCGTCGAGGAGGGCGTGGGCCTGATCGGCGGCACCTGCATCGTCCAGCCCTCGGGCGAGATCGTCGCCAAGGCCGCGACATTGGCCGACGAGCTGATCGCCTTCGACTGCGACCTCGACCTGGCGAAGATGGGCAAGGAGACGATCTTCGACTTCGCGCGCCACCGCCGCATCGAGCATTATGGAATCATCACCGCCCGGACCGGCGCCATCGCGCCGCCGGACTGAGGCCATCGAACCGTCATCGTTCCGGGATATCTGATCGCCGGAACGAAGGAGCTTTTTAGTTGCTGAGGATCGCTTGTTCCGCGCTGATGCTGGCCTTGACCGTGACGGTCGGGACGGCGGGTGCGCGGGCCCAGGCGCCGATCGCCGATCCCGGCGCCTTCCGGCCGCTGACCGTGGGATCCGACCTCACCTTCCCGCCCTTCGCCTTCCGCCAGCCCGACGGCAAGATCGCGGGATTCTCGGTCGACGTCGCCTGGGAGATCGCCAAGCGTCTCGGCCGACCCGGGGTCGACGTGGTCGAGACGCCGGTCGCGAGCCTGTTCCCGGGCCTCAACGCCAAGCGCTACGAGTTCATCGCCGCGCCGATCGTCGTCACCGCCGAGCGGGCGCAGCAGATGCTCTTCACCGAGCCTTACATGTCGACGGCCTATGGCACGCTGATGCACATCGACGAGCCCGATCTCGCGTCATTCGACGGCCTCAAGGGGAAGACCGTGGCGATGGTCCGCGGCGGCCAGGCGGATGCGTGGTCGGCCGAGAACGCCGGCCGCCTCGGCTTCGAGCCGCAACGCTTCGACCGGGTCGCGGACGTCATCCAGTCGGTGGTCGACAAGAAGAGCTACGCCGCAGTCATGGATCTCACGATTGCGCTTCAGACGGTGAAGCAGGTGAAGCTGGTGAAGACCGGCCCCAGTGTCCCGACCGGACGCGTCGTCGCCTTCGCCTTCCGCCAGGACGACACCGCCTTCCGTAACCGGGTCGAGCTCATCGTCGAGGACATGAAGCGCGACGGTCAGCTCGCCGGCATCTACCAGGCCTGGTTCGGCGCCAAGCCGCTCGACGGCTCGGCGATGCTGACCATCGACGACGCCAATTTCGGCGTGGCCGGCTTCACCGGTCACGGACCGAAATAGCTACTTCCCAAGGGTGAGGGCGTAGCGGGCGACCTCGATCTCGCCCGTGTCGGTCCCGGCCGCTTCCGCCCAGGCAGGGAAGGTCCGGCGGATCGCCAGCCTCGCGGTGATCAGGACGGTATCTCCTTCGGCTGCCCGGAAGCGATAGGTGGAGCGGTCCTCCTCGCCGGCAGGAAGACGCGTGTCGCTCTCGATCGTCGTCGCCTGCCAGTGGGGCGCCAGTGCTCCTGTCGGGTCGCGCAGCACCTTCGCGTAAGCGCGCCCCGGCTTGCCGGCGAGGTCGGGTCCCGACCAGTCCGGCAGGATCGCTCCCTCGATCAACTCGAGAGCGCGGCCGTCGGTCGCGGCTTCGACGACCAGCGTCATGTGCCGCATCGGCGACCCCGCGGGCAGGTGGTGGCCAGCGCCGCGGTTGGCGATCTCGACCGTGACGTTCACGACGTCTCCGCTCCGATCGGCGACGATGCTCGTCCTGACAGCGTCCTTCAGCAGGCCTGACGAACGCGCATCGTGGAAGCGATGGCTCGACAAGGTCGAGGCGGCGCGCTCGATGCGGCCGGGACCGAGGTCGCTCATCGTCGTGGCCTTGTCGTCGCCGCGCATGTGACATGACTGGCAGGTGACGCCGGCCGCCGCGTAGCGGCTTCTCTGCCACTCCTCGAACTCCGAATAGATCGGCACGGCGCCGACACGCTGCTGATGGCATGAAGCGCAATAGCGGCTTTCGCCGAACACCGGCGCGAAGGCGTCGCGCCCGCGCGGCACGTCGTCGAACGGCCCGAAGATCACCTGGCGTCCGAAGGGCGGGCGCCGGAGGTCGACGGCGCGGATGCCGGCCCTGCCATGCTCGCCGGGCCTAGCCTCGGCAATCTTGTGGCAGAAGTCGCAGCTAATACCTTCGGCCCCGGCGGCGCGGGCCGCCCGGGGATTCCCGCCGGCAGCCATCGGCGTGTGGCAGCTGCCGCATTCCGCGGCAGCGGCTCGCGCCTCGCGCGGGAAGGAGAGAGAGCTGCCGCCATCGAAGAAGGCGAGGAAGCGCGGGTTGGTCGCCGCGCGCGCGTGCGCCGACTCCTGCCACTCGGCGAGGATGCGGCGGTGGCAGGCGCCGCAGGGCTCACGCCCGAAATCGGTGCGCGGCGCTTGGTCGTCCTCGGGGAATGCGGTCACCCACGGGTAGGTCGGGTCGTCGCCAGCCGGAAGGGCCGGGAGCTGGATGCGGTAGTCGGAGACTCCGTCCTTCAGCGTCACTCCACCGATGACGTGACCGGGGCGCGCCGCCGTGATCTCGCGCCCGGGGACCGCAGCCTGATCGGCCAACGTGAAACGGCCATCCATCCCGGTCACGACATAGGTCTCTGCGGCGCGCAGGCGGACACGGGCGCCTTCGACAGGTGCGCCGCTTTCGTCGACGACCGTCCCTGTCAGGGGTGTGCCGGGACCTGCGAGCAGCAATGCCGCGAGGAGAAGGACGAGGCGCCGCATGGCGCGGGGCGATTACTCGGCGGCCTTCGCGGACTTGGGTCCCGGAGCCGCGGCGGCGAACTCGCCGGAGTAGGCCTTCGCGCGCGGGTAGTCGTAGGCGCAGGCCTTGCTGGTCCCGAGGCCGAGACCGACCAGCGCTTCGACCATCTTCACCGCCGCGGTGACGCCGTCGAGCACCGGCACGCCGGTCTCGTCGGTGAGCCGCCGGGCGAGATCGACCATGCCGGCGCAGCCGAGCAGGATCGCCTCGGCGCCGTCCTCGGCGATCGCCTTCTCGACCTCGGCCTTGACCTTGTCGGCCGCGCCCGAATGCGGATCCTCGAGCTCGAGCACCGGCACGCCGGCGGCGCGCACCTTCCTCAGGTGCCGCTCGAAGCCGTATTTGCGGGCGAGCGCGTACTGCACCGGAACCGAGCGCGGCAACGTGGAGATGATGGTGAATCCACCGGCGATCAGGCTCGCGGCATGCATGGCCGCCTCGGCGATGCCGACTACAGGACCGGCCGCGATCTCGCGAGCGGCCTCGAGGCCGGGATCGCGGAAGCAGGCAATGACGTAGCCGTCGAAGCCGGAGGCCTCGCCCGCGCGGATCAGCTCCAGCATGCCCGGTACGCAATAGGCCGAGTCGTACTGGCTCTCGATCGAGACCGGGCCCTTGTCGGGATTGAGGCTGACGATCTCGGTGCCATGCGACGCGACTGCGCGCGCGGCGCGGTCGCAGGTCGCGGTCATCGACGCGGTGGTGTTCGGGTTGACGACCAGGATGCGCATGGTGCCCTCCCGTTCCCGGATCAGCGGCCGCGCTGGCGCCTGATCCACTCCCGCTGCTCGTCCGTCAGCTGAAGGCCCAGAAGGACGCTCCAGCTGCTGCCGCTGTTGCGGTCGATCAGCGGGATCCGCTGCGCCAGCTCGTCGGCGACGACCAGCTTGGTGGTGTTGCCCTTGAATTCGAGATCCGCCGTGAACGGTTCCTTGGCGACGATCTCGCCGGCCGGATTGGTGATCGCGGCGAAATATTCGAAGGTCGTGCGGTTCGCGACCTGCGCCGGACCGCGCGTCGCCTCGATCTGCACGTCGATCTCGACCACGACCGCATCCTTGTCGTAGCGGCAGCCGAAAGCGAAGCTGGCGAACTTCGCCTGCAGCTCGACGTCGGTCAGGTCACGGCCGGCGCCCTGCCGGAAGCGGACGAGCTCGGCGAGGTCGCTCAACACCGCCACCTTCGGGCATGCGGGACTCGGGCCGGAGGAAGACGAGGAACACGCCGCGACGGCCATCATGGCCGCCACGGCGAGGATGCGGAAGAAAGGGGTCACAGCCGGTTGTGCGCGCCGTCGCAGAGCGGCTTCTTGCCGGATGCCTTGCAGCCGCAGAAATAGACTTGGCCGGTTTTCTCCGCGCGGTACTGCTGCGGGCTGATGCCGGTATCCTTGTGGCTGCCGTCGCAGAAGGGCTGCGACTTGGAGCGGCCGCAGGCGCACCAGTAGTAGACTTTGCCTGCTTCGACGGCGACCGGGTACGGTGCCTTCTGCGCGGGGATCGCATCGGCCATGAACGCGCTTCCTTCATCTCGTGACGTGTATTAGGGTCGCCGCGACTTTAGTTAAGGGGACCGAGCGGCACAAGCCGCCAGCCCTTCCGGAAAGCTCCGTGAGCCCGACACCCGATCCCGCGCCCCTGACCGTTCTGCTCGCCAGCCCGCGCGGCTTCTGCGCCGGCGTCGATCGCGCGATCCAGATCGTGGAGGCGTGCCTCTCCAAGTACGGTGCTCCCGTCTACGTGCGCCACGAGATCGTGCACAACCGCTTCGTCGTCGAATCGCTCGAGGCGAAGGGCGCGGTGTTCGTCGACGAGCTCGACCAGGTGCCGGACGGCAAGCCAGTCGTCTTCTCGGCCCATGGCGTGCCGAAGGCGGTGCCGGCCGAGGCCGATCGCCGTCACCTGATCTCGGTCGATGCGACCTGCCCGCTCGTGACGAAGGTGCACAACGAGGCCGAGCGGCACCATTGCGAGGGTCGGCATGTGATCCTGATCGGCCACGAGGGCCATCCCGAAGTGATCGGCACGCTGGGTCAGCTGCCGGAAGGCAGGATGACCCTGGTCGAGACGGTCGCCGACGCTGGACGCGTCGAGGTGCCGACGCCGGAGAGCCTCGCCTACACGACCCAGACGACGCTTTCGGTCGATGAGACGGCGGAGATCGTCGAGGTGCTGAAGCGCCGCTTCCCGAAGATCGCGGGGCCGCGCAAGGAAGACATCTGCTACGCGACCACCAACCGCCAGGCCGCCGTCAAGGCGATCGCGCCGAAGGCCGATGCGGTGCTGGTGATCGGTGCGCCCAACTCGTCGAACTCGCGGCGGCTGGTCGAAGTCGCGCGCGCCGCCGGCTGCCCGAAGGCGCATCTGCTGCAGCGGGCGTCCGAGCTCGACTGGGCCTGGCTCGACGGCGTCTCCCGCCTCGGCATCAGCGCCGGTGCGTCGGCGCCCGAGCTGCTGGTCGAGGAACTGATCGAGACCCTGCGCACCCGTCGTCAGGTCTCGATCGAGGACGTCACCATCGCGGAGGAGGACGTCTCCTTCCGCCTGCCGCGCCAGCTCGTCGCCTGATGGCCGTCTATACGCAGGTCAGCGACGAGGATCTCGCGCGCTTCGTCGCCGAATACGACATCGGCGAGGTGGTCAGCTTCGCCGGCATCGCCGAGGGCGTGGAGAATTCCAACTTCCTCGTCCGCACCACCAAGGCCTCCTACATCCTGACCATCTACG
>CAZZLX010000103.1:0-9466 GCA_964655235.1 uncultured Rhizobium sp. | reverse complement strand
ATCTATGCGCTGGGCGTCGAGGAGCCGAACGCGCTGGTCGAGACCGGCATCGGCGCCGGCATCGAGCCGAACGCGCGCGCGACCACGGTCGAGCTTTCCGACGGCCTGATCGCCAACAGCCAGAACGCCTGGCCGTCGGTGCGCTTCGATCTCGGCGCGGTCGCCGACCTCGCCTCGCCGCTGCTCTCGGCCGGCTTCTACTACAAGACCTTCATGGGGCCCGGGAACGCCTGGAAGCTCTACGAGTGGCTGATCCGCCGCGCCGCCGGCGTCGGCCGCGCGCCCGAGCTCCCCGATCCCGACCGCTACGAGCACAGCTACGCCCATTGCGACGTGCTGGTGGTCGGCGCGGGTCCCGCGGGCCTCGCCGCCGCGCTGGCCGCCGCCCGCGCCGGCGCGCGCGTGATGCTGGTCGACGAGCAGGTCGAGGCCGGCGGCCAGCTGCTCAACACCGCCTACACGATCAACGGGCGGCCGGCGACCGACTGGGTCGCCGAGGCGGCGGCCGAGCTCGATCGCATGGAGGATGTCCGCCGCCTCAAGCGCACGCTGGCGCTCGGCGTCTACGACCACGGCTACGTCGCCTGCGTCGAGCGTGCGGTGCCGGTGCAGGGCGACGGCCGCACCCGCTGGCGCGAGCGCCTGTGGCATGTCCGCGCCAAGGAGATCGTGATCGCAACCGGCGCCATCGAGCGGCCGCTGATCCACGACGGCAACGATCGTCCCGGCACGATGCTGGCCTCCGCCGCCCGCGCCTATGCCAACCGATACGGCGTGGCGTCCGGCAAGCGCGCGGTCGTCTTCGCCAACAACGACGACGCCTATCGCACGGCGCTCGATCTCGCCGAGGCCGGCGTCGAGGTCGCGGCGGTCCTCGACCTTCGCCACGATCTCTCCGGCGCGATGCCGGCGTTCGCCCGCGAGAAGGGCATCCGCGTCATGGCCGGCCATGCCGTCGTCGGCACCAAGGGCCGAGCGCGGCTGAAGGCGGTCGAAGCGGCGCCGGTCGACGCGCCGTCGAGCCGCCAGATCATCGAATGCGACCTGCTCGCGGTTTCCGGCGGCTGGAACCCGGCGCTCCATCTCTATGCACATGCCGGCGGCAAGGCCGCCTACGACGCAGGTCTCGGCGCCTTCGTGCCGGGAACGACGCCCGAATGCATGAGCGTCGCCGGGTCTGCCGCCGGCGAGCTCCTGCTCGCCCAATGCCTTTCAGGCGGCGCGCATGCCGGCGGCGAGGCGGCGAGACGTGCCGGCTTCACCGCGACGCAGCCCTCACTGGTCCTCGATGCGCCGGAGCCGAATGCCGACACGCGGGTCGGCCCGGTCTCCGCACCCAATCGCGGCGGCAAGCGCTTCATCGACCTGCACAACGACGTGACCGAGAAGGACCTCCGCCTCGCCGCCAAGGAGGGCTACCGCTCGGTCGAGCATGCGAAGCGCTACACGACGATGGGCATGGGCCCGGACCAGGGCAAGACCGGCAACATCCTCGGCCTCAACGTGCTCTCGGACGCGCTGGGCCAGGCGGTGCCGCAGGTCGGTACCACGACCTTCCGCCCGCCCTATCACCCCGTCAGCTTCGGCGCGCTCACCGGCCGCGAGGTGCACGATCTCTTCCTGCCGACGCGCAAGACGCCGATGGATTCCTGGCACGAGGAGAATGGCGCGCTGTTCGAGCCGGTCGGCCAGTGGCGCCGCGCCAAGGCCTATCCGACTCGGGGCGAGAGCATGCATGCCGCAGCCGAACGCGAGGTCAAGGCCGCGCGCGAAGGCGTCGGCCTGTTCGATGCATCGACGCTCGGCAAGATCGACGTGCGGGGGCCCGGCGCCGCCGCTTTCCTCGACCGCGTCTACTGCAACACGTTCTCGGCGCTGCAGCCGGGGCATGCACGCTACGGCCTTATGCTGGGCGAGGACGGGATGGTGAAGGACGACGGCGTCACCGCGCGCCTCGGGCCCGACCACTACCACCTGACCACGACGACCGGCGGCGCCGCCAGCGTCTATGTCTGGCTCGAGGACTGGCTGCAGACCGAATGGCTCGACCTCGAGGTCTACCTGACATCGGTCACCGAGCAATGGGCGGTGGCGACGCTGTCCGGCCCCAAGGCACGCCAGGTGCTGGGGCCGCTCACCGACGTCGATCTTTCTGTCGGCGCCTTCCCGTTCATGGCCTTCCGAGAGGGCCGCGTCGCCAACATCCCGGCACGCATCTTCCGCGTCAGCTTCTCGGGCGATCTCTCCTTCGAGATCAACGTGCCGGCGCGCCACGGCCTCGCCCTCTGGCAGGCGCTGATGGAGTCCGGTCGCCCGCATGGGATCACGCCCTACGGCACCGAGGCTCTCCACATCCTCCGCGCCGAGAAGGGCTACATCGTCGTCGGCCACGAGACCGACGGCACGATCACGCCGCACGATCTGGGCTACGGCGGCATGGTGTCGAAGAAGAAGGACTTCCTCGGCCGCCGCTCGCTCTCGCGCGAAGGCATGACCGGGCCGGATCGCAAGCATCTGGTCGGCCTTCTCGCCAAGGACCCGGCGCGCGTCCTGCGAATGGGCGCACAGATCCTCGAACGTCCGACCGACGCACGGCCGGCGCCGATGATCGGCCATGTCTCGTCGAGCTACATGAGCCCGACGATGAAACGCGGCATCGCGATGGCGCTGGTCAAGAACGGCCGCGAGCGCATGGGGCAGACCGTCTACCTGCCGCTGCTCGACGGACCGACGGTCGCGGCCGAGATCGTCTCGCCCGTCTTCTACGATCCGGAGAATCTCCGCCGTGACGGCTGAGTGCGCCCCCCTCGACAACGTGCTTCGTCCGGGCGCGCCGAGCGGCCCGTCCGGCGTGGCGCTCTCCGATCGCCGCTTCGTCGGCCAGATCGATCTGCGTGTCCGCGGTGCGGCGATCGCCGCCGCCGGGTCGGCGCTGGGATACGCGCTGCCGGTCGAGGCGAACACGGTCGCCGGCAACGACACCTCGCGGGCCTGCTGGCTCGGCCCCGACGAATGGCTGATCCTCTGCGAAGACGGCCACCGCGCCGAGATGCTGCAGCGCCTCGGCGACGCGCTCTCCAGCCACGTCCATGCCGCGACCGACATCACCGACAGCCGTGCCGTGCTCCGGATCGCCGGCGCCTGCGCCCGCCCGGTCCTGGCCAAGGGCTGCCCGCTCGACTTGAGTGCCCGTGCCTTCGGCGTCGGCCGCGTCGCGCAGAGCCTGGTCGGCAAGGCGCAGGCGACGATCCTGCCGATCGACGGCGGCGGCTACGACCTCTTCGTCGCCCGCAGCTTCGCCGCCTATCTCTGGGCTTGGCTGCTGGACGCCGGCGCCGAGTACGGAATCCGGATCGAAGGCTAGCGATCCGTCGCCGGCGCCACGTCGACGCCGATCACCTGCGCGCGCTCGATCGCGGACTTGAGGAAGCCCGAGGTTCTCGTCTCGTCGATCAGGCGGTTGACGGTCATCAGCGCGGTCGGCTTGCCCTTTGGCACGATGATCGCCTGCGGCACCCCGAAGAGATCATCCGGCAGCACGCGATACGCGGGCTCCTCTCGCGCCACGCCGGCGAGGCGCTGGCGGTTGCCGCCGAAGGCGTCGACGGCGCGGCTCTGCAGCATCTGCTTCGCGGTCTCCGGACCCGCCGTGACACCCTCGACCAGCTTCGCCTTGTCCAGGTTGCGCTGGAGGTAGAGCGCGATCGAGTCGCCGCGCCCGGCGCCGATCTTCAACTCGGGCCGGTCGATGTCCCTGACCGACTGGATCGGCGAGTCCTGAAGCACGAGGAAGGTCTGCTTGACCAGCATGTAGGTCTGCGAGAACTCGACCGTGCCGGCACGCGACGGGTCGTAGGCGACGAAGCCGATGTCGGCACGCCCGTCCTTGACCGCGTCGATTACGGCGGCGACGCCCGCGACCGGCACCATCTGCACGGGCGTGCCGATCTGCCGGCCGAGCTCGCCGGCAAGGTCGACGACGACGCCGCGGCTTTCACCGCTCGCCGGGTCGACCGTTCCCTGCGCCGGATTGCCCTGCAGGAAGGCGGCACGCAGCCTGCCCGTCGGCGCGATCAGGGGATCGGCGAGCGCCGGACCGGCAAGCGCGGCGAAAGCGAAAGCAAGGACGGCAAGGCGCATCGGTCGCCCCCTAGTCGTTCTGGCGGATCGCCGCCATGCCGAACCCCGCCGCGATCAGGAAGGATCCCGCCACCCGGTCGGTCCATCTGGCGAAGCGCGGGCTGCGGGCGAAGCGGCTGAGCCGCCCGGCGGCGAGACCATAGGCCAGCAGCACGCCGAGCTCGATCACCACGCTGGTGATCGCGAGGATCGTCACCTGGAGCGCCACGTCGCCGGCGGGATCGATGAACTGCGGCAGCAGCGCGACGAAGTAGAAGAGCGTCTTGGGATCGGCGAGCTTCATGATCAGCCCGGCGCGAAAGATCGCCGGATAGCGCGTCTCGGCAGACCCCGCAGCGGCCGAGAGGCTCGCATGCGACCCCAGGAGGGTCTGGAGTCCGATCCACACCAGGTAGATCACGCCGACCCAGCGGACGAGGTTGAAGAGGTCGTGCGACATCAGGATCAAGGACCCGACGCCAATCGCCGAGAGCGCGAAGTAGACCGCGTTGGCGCCGAGAATGCCGAGGCTCGCGACCGCCGAAGCCTTGGCGCCGCGCGTCAGCCCGACCGACACCACCATCAGGACGGCGACGCCGGGCGCCAGGCAGAGCAGCGTCTCGGCGACGACGAAGATCAGCCAGGCGTTGACGTCCATCGGGCGTGCCTCGATTGCGGGACGCCCAGCCTACCCGAGCTTGTCGCCGAAGCTGCGCAGATACTTCATGCCGGTATCGCACATGATCGTGACGACGGTCGCACCGCGGCCGAGCCGGTCGGCGAGCCTGAGCGACGCGACGACGTTGGCGCCGGTCGAAGTGCCGCAGAACACGCCCTCCTCGCGCGCCAGCCTGAGCGCCATCGCCACCGCCTCGTCGGTCGAGACCGCCTCGATCCGGTCCGCCAGATCCTTCCGCCACAGCGGCACGACGAACCCGGCGCCGACGCCGTCGATCTTGTGCGCACCCGAAGGTCCGCCCGACAGCACCGCGGATTCGGCCGGCTCGACCGCGACGAGCGCGATCCTGGGTTCGCGGCGGCGGAGACCTTCTGCGGTGCCGCGGAAGGAGGCGGCGCTGCCGACCGCCTGGACGAAGCCGTCGATCCGTCCTCCGGTCTGCGTCCAGATCTCGTCGGCGAGCTTGCCATAGGCGGGAAGCTGGTCGGCGTTCTTGAGCTGGTCGGTCCAGAACGATCCCTTCTCCTCGGCGATCGCGCCGGCGGCGGCGATCATGTCCTTGGTCAGCTGCGCGGTCATGCGCCCGCTGTCGCTCTTCACCACGTGAAGGCGCGCGCCGAGCAGGCGCATATGATCCAGCTTCTCCTTGGCGAAGGCGTCGGAGGTGACGATGTCGAGGGGGTAACGCTTGACCGCACAGATGAGCGCCAGCGACACGCCGGTCGAGCCGCCGGTGTACTCGACGACCGAACCGCCCGGCCTGAGGCGACAGTCGGCTTCCGCCGCCTCGATCATCGCCAGCGCCATGCGGTCCTTCATGCTGCCGGTCGGGTTCTCGTCCTCGAGCTTCAGGAGGATGCGGGCGCCGTTCGCCGGCACGACGTTGCGGAGCGCCAGCAGCGACGTATCGCCGATGCGCTCGAGGATGTTCTGCTTCATGTGCATGATGGTGCCCAGCTTCCCGACCCGCGTCAGGTACGGAATCCGGACCGATGCACCTTCCCCGTCCGTGCTACGGTCCGGCCCATGACCGGATATGGCCAGTTCTGCTCGGTGGCCCGCGCACACGAGGCGCTCGGCGGCCGCTGGACGCTTCTCGTCGTGCGCGAGCTCCTCTGCGGCAGCCGCCGCTTCAACGACATCAGGCGCGGCATCCCGCGCGTCTCGCGCACCATGCTGTCCGAGCGCCTCCAGACGCTCATCGAGACCGGCGCGGTCGCGCGCAGCGACGGGGAGCACGGTCCCGAATACGACCTGACCGAGGCCGGGCGCGAGCTGGCGTCGCTGGTCGCGGCGCTCGCGACATGGGGCCAGCGCTGGCTGCCGCGCCACGCCGAGGAGGAGGATCTCGACCTCGAGCCGCTCCTCGTCGACATGCAGCGCCGCGTCCGCACCTCCGCGTTGCCGCCCGAGCCGGTCGTCGTCCGTTTCGAGATCGACGGACCGCGCGATCCACGCTTCCTGCTGCTGAAGCAGGGCGAGGCGTCGCTCTGCACCCACAATCTCGGCTTCCCTGAGATCACCCTCCGCGCGCCGCTGGCCCTGCTGGGCGCGTGGTGGCGCGGCGACATCGACTTCGTCCAGGCGAGGCGGCGCGGCCTCGCGCTCGACGGGTCCAAGGCGCTCGTGCGCGCGTTTCCCGACTGGTTCGAGCGCTATCAGTTCGCCCATATCGCCCCGGCCCGGGAGGCCCGCGCGCCATGACCATCCGCATCGTCCGCCTGGGCACACCGCGTCACGCGGGAGAGGGCACGCGGATCGGCACCGTCCGCCGCCCGCCGCGAGGAGTTCCGAAGAACCGCTTTGCCGCCGACGACTGGTACGACGTCTGGTATCCGGATCTCTCGCCGAGCCAGGATCTCGTCTCCGAGGCACTGAAGGCTGAGACGGAGGCGCAGTGGAACGCCTTCGTCCGCGCCTTCAAGGCGGAGATGAAGGAGCCAGGCCCGAGCCGGGCGCTCGATCTTCTTGCCGCGCTCTCGCACGGCGCCGACTTCTCGGTCGGCTGCTATTGCGAGAACGAAGCGCGCTGCCACCGCTCGGTGCTGCGGTCTCTTCTGGCCGAGCGTCAGGCGAAGATCGCCTAGGCCTTTAGCCGCACGATCGCATCGGCCGGCGCGATCGCCACGACCGCATCGAGGAGCTGCTTGTCGCTGAACGGCTTTGCCAGGATCGTCGCCTGCTTGAAGGCTTCGGGCAGGCTCTCACGCCCGTAGCCGGTCACGAAGACGAACGGAATCTTCTTCCGCGTGAGCGCCATCGCGATCGCATCGACCGGCCTGCCGTGGAGATTGGCGTCGAGCAGCGCCGCGTCGAACCGGTCCCGCTCGATCGCGACCAAGGCCTCCTTCTCGGTGCCGACCGGCCGGCCGACCTCGGCGCCGGCGATCTCCAGGCTGCTGACCAAGGCCAGCGCGATCAGCGGCTCGTCCTCGACCACAAGCAGACGCCGCCCGGCGAGAATGGGGCGAGGCTCGCCCCCCGCATCAGGCGCCGGCGAGGCCGATCCCACCAGCTCTGCCTCCGTCCGCAGGGTCGCCCTGGTCGCGAGCGAGGTCGGAAGCGGCAGCATGATCTCCCAGGTGACGCCCTTGGCGTCGCAGATCATCTCGGCGCGCCCGCCTTCGCTCTTGGCGCTCTGCTCGATCAGGCGCGTGCCGAAGCCGCGCTTGATCGGCGCGGTCACCACCGGTCCGCCGCGCTCCTCCCATTTGAGGTGCAGCGTCTCGTCCTTGACCGACCAGTTGACCGTGACCCACCCGCCGGTCGCCGAGAGCGCGCCGTGCTTGGACGAGTTGGTGCCGAGCTCGTGCAGCATCAGCGCCAGGTGCAGCGTCATCTGCGGCATCAGCAGCACCGTCGGCCCCCAGGCGGTAAGCTTGGTCTCGTCGACCGATCCATGCAGAAGCTGGTCGCGGATGAGGGCGCGCAAGTCGGCACCCTGCCAGGTCGAGTCGGTCAGCAGCGTGTGCACGCGCGCCAGCGACTGGATGCGCCCGGAGAAGCGCGCGGCGAAGTCGGCGGGATCCTTGGTGTTCCACAGCGTCTGCTGCACGATCGCCTGCACCACGGCGAGCGTGTTCTTGACGCGGTGGTTAAGCTCGCTGACCAGAAGCTGGCGGGTCGCGTCGGCCTGCTTCCTGAGGCTGATGTCGCGTGCGATCTTCGACGCGCCGATGATCCGACCGGTCGCATCGCGCATTGGCGAGACGCTCAGCGAAATGTCGATCAGGCTGCCGTCCTTGCGCTGGCGGATGGTTTCGTAGTGATCGACGCGCTCGCCGCGCCGGATCCGCTCGATGATGCCGGGCTCCTCGTTCTGCCGGTCGGACGGGATCAGCATCAGCACCGACTTGCCGATCGCCTCCTCGGCCGAGTAGCCGAACAGCCGCGTCGCGCCCGCGTTCCAGCTCTGGATGATGCCGTCGAGATTCTTCGAGATGATCGCGTCGTCCGAGGACTCGACGATCGAGGCCAAGCGCTTCGCCGCCTGCTCGCCGATCGTCCGGTCGGTCACGTCGCGGAAATAGCAGACCACGCCTTGGCGTCCGTCCGGCAGCGGCACGCGGACGAGCTGCCATTCGTAGGACTCGGTGGCGTCGCGATCGGCGCGTTCGTCGGTCAGCAGCGGCGCGACGTAGGTCTCGCCGGTCGCGAGCGTGTGCCGGAATCGGCGGACCACGTCGTCCGCGAGCGCCGGCGGCCAGATCGCGTGGATGATCTCGGCATAGTCGCGCCCGAGAAATCCGCCGGGGATCTCGCCGAAGAGCGGCCATGCGATGGCGTTCGCCGCCCGGATGCGGAAATCCGCGTCGACGAGATAGGCGCCGACCGGCGCCGCCCCGAGAAGCGCGTCGAACTGTGCCTTCAGGTCATCGCGTCCGACAGGCCAGGGAGAGGCAGGAAGAGACGAAACGCTCATTTTCCTTTAGAGAATAGCTGCCGGGCCCCCGTCCTTCCCCGTAGCATTTCGGTGACCTGGCCTGTTTCCCTCAGTTGCGAGCCATTCGCAACTTAGATAGTATGAGGTCATGTACCGCGACAATTCCCTCATCCCCGCCGAAGCGGTGCGCCTCGCCGCGCTCGGCGAGCTGGCCCGGTCGCCCCGGCGCTATGCGGATCTGGCGGTCGCGGTGCGCCATTTCGCCCAGCGGCTGGTCGGGCCGTCGCTCGACCTCCTGGGCCCGTCGCTCGAGCTTCTGAAGATCGAGGGGCTGATCCGACCGCAGGCGACTACCGAGGCCGGCGAGGATCCGCTCCTCGAGCTGACCGAGGCCGGTCACGCCGCCCTCTCCCGTCTCCTCTCCGCGCCCCTCAAGATCCAGGGCGGCGAGATCAACCGGCTCGTGGTCGCGCTCAAGCTCCGCTTCCTCGACCTGCTGGCGCCCGAAGGGCGGATGGACCAGCTCGACTTCCTCGCCGACGCGCTGATCGGCGAGCACGCGCGCCTCGCCGATCTCCGCTGCGCGACCGATCCCGCCTCGCCGCTCGCGGCCTGGCTCGATCTCGAGATCGAGCAGATCGACGCCAAGATCTCCTGGTGCGAGCGGCAGCGGAAGCCGTTCTGACCTTCAGAACAGGTGCTGGCCGCCGGTGATGAAGATCTCGGTGCCGGTGACATAGGCCGACTCCTCGCTGGCGAGGTAGTAGACCGTCTTCGCGACCTCT
>CAZZLX010000102.1:0-9478 GCA_964655235.1 uncultured Rhizobium sp. | reverse complement strand
GGGAGCGAGACCCATTCCGGAACCGACGCCCAATGGGGAGGGCAAGGCCGCGAATGACGGACCTGGCACATCGATCCGACGACATCGGCGGGCGAGTCGCCCGCCTGGCCCTTCGCGTCCTGCTGGTGGCGATCCTGGCGAGCCCGGTCGCGGTCGGCTTCCTGCTGGCCCCGAAAGCCGACGACATGCCGCCGCCGCCCGAGCTCACCGCGCCGCCGGCGGTGACAAATCTCCCGGACGCGGTGCGCCGCGCCCTGCCGAACGAGGTGCAGTCGCAGACGACGACGGCCACGCCGGTTTCCAGCGGCGGCTGATCCAGTCTTCTCGCGGCGAGGCCTTCAGGCGACCTTGTAGACCGTCGCGAAGAAGCACCGCCACTGGCCGTTAACGCGCCGGAACACGTCGACATAGCGCGTATTGAACGCGACCCACGTGCCGTCGACCTGTCGTTCGTAGCGGTTGCGTGCGGTGACGACCGCGGTGTCGCCTTCGATGCGGGTCGCGACCTGGTCGTGGACGAGGTTGCGGTACGGCGGCTGTGCGAGGCAGGTGCGGTCGAATTCCGCGCGCTCGACCTTCCGCCCGTCCGATCCGTCCATGAACACGAAGCTCGCATCGAAGATCTTGGACCACAGCGTATCCAGATCCTTGCGGTAGTAGCTGCGGACGAACAGGTCGTCGATCTTCCGAAGCTCGGGATCGAGCGCGGGATTGTCGATGTCGCGGTTGTCCATCTCGGCCGCCATTCAGGCGACCTCGAGACTGAGGCGATCGGGCGAGAGATCGGATGCGTCGACGCCGCGATCGGCGACCTCCTGGGGGAAGGCCCGGCCGCGCGCGAGCTCGGCTGCGATGCGGGCCATGCCGGGACAGGTCTGGATGCCGTAGCCGCCCTGGCCCGCGAGCCAGAAGAAGCCCGGCGTCTTCTTGGCGAAGCCCGCGACCATCGTCTTGTCGGCGACGAAGGAGCGAAGCCCCGCCCATTTCGAATGAAGCCGGCCGATGCCGAAGGCGATCGCCTGCTCGATGCGGTCGATCGCGATCGCGAGGTCGAGCTCTTCCGGCTGAGCGTCGCAGGGCTCCGACGGCGTCTCGTCGGCGGGGCTGCCGAGCAGGCGGCCGGACTCGGGCTTGATGTACCAGGTCTCGTCGACGTCGATGACGGCCGGCACCTTCTCCACATGCGTGCCGGCGGGCACGTCGAAGGTGAAGGCGGTGCGCCGCTTCGGCACCAGCCCGACGATCCTGGCGCCGGCCATCTTCGCTACCACGTCGGCCCAGGCGCCGGCGGCGTTGATCACGACGGGCGCACGGAAGGTCCCGGCGCGGGTTTCGATCGTCCAGTCGCCGCCGGATGACGAGAGGCCCAGCACCTCGGCGTCGGTGATCACCTTGCCGCCGCGGGCGCGAAGCCCTTTGAGGAAGCCCTGATGGATCGCGTGCACGTCCATGTCGCGCGCGTCCGGCTCCCACACCGCGCCCTTGGCATAGCCGGCCTTGAGGAACGGCACCTTCATCGCGACGTCGTTGGCGCCGATCATCGAGACGGAGTCGACCGTCCGCGTGCCTTCCTCGAGCGCCATCGCCAGCGAGGCTTCCTGGTCGTCGCGGCCGATCAGCAGCGTGCCGCGCGGCGTCAGCAGCGGATGGTCGGCGAAGCCCGTCGGCGGCGCCTCGAAGAAGGCACGGCTGGCGCTGGTGATCGCGCGGATCACGCGGTTGCCGTAGACCTCGGTATAGAGCGCCGCGGAACGGCCGGTCGTGTGGTAGCCCGGCTGGGACTCGCGTTCGAGGACGATCACCTTGGAGTCGCTGGCGAGCTCGTAGGCGGCGGAAGCGCCGGCGATGCCGGCGCCGATGATGATGAAATCGGCGGTGTCCATGGGCGCGCTGATAGCATTTTTCTCGCGGCTGGGTGAAGCCTCGCTGCGCTCGGAGCTCACGACGCGAGCTTGGTGCGGCTCGCTACGCTAAGGCCGATGGCGCCAGAGCGCCCCTGCGCCACCACTCTCGCGTCTTCAGTTGCTTCGACGAAGGCGAAGTCATTTCTTCAGCACGGCATCGACCCGCGTCTTCAACTGCGTCAGCGACACCGGCTTCACCAGGTAGCCGTTGACGTGGTGCTCCTTGGCGAAGAGCACGGTGTCGGTCTGGGCGTCGGCGGTGAGGAAGATGACCGGCGTATTCGCCAGGTCGCGCACCTTGAGGCCGCGAAGCGTCTTCAGGAAGGCGCGGCCGTCGACCGGCTCCATGTGCACGTCGCAGAGGATGATCGTCGGCCGCGTCCGCATCGCCTCGTCGAGGCCGGCCTTGCCGTCGCCCGCCTCCACCACTGAAATGATTCCGATCTGCAGGAGGAGCCGCTTGATCAGGAGCCGCGTGTTCGCCTCGTCCTCGATCACGAGGACGGTGACGCCGGCGTAGGGATTGTTCTTGTCGTTCATGGGGACCGGCCCTTCACGCGGGTTCGAGGAGGGAGGCGACGGTGTCGGCGAATTCGTCGGCGGTCTTCGCGAGACCGCCGGCGAAGAGGCGGGCGGAGTCGAGATCGTCACCGTCGAGGCAGTCCTGGATGTCGGAAGCCAGCTGGCCGAGGCGCGTGGCGCCGGTCGAGCGCGCGGCCCCTTTCAGCGCATGCACGTGGTGGCGCGCCTTCTTGGCGTCTCCCGCATCGAGCGCCGCCATCGCGTCGGTTACCATGCGCTTGGCCTCGCCGGCGAAGTTGCCGAGAAAGGCACGGGCGTCGGCATCGACCGCACCGAAGGTCTCGGCGATGCGGGCGAGGTCGAGGATCTGCGGATCGATCGCCGGCACCGCGGGCGTCGCCGGCTCCTCCGGCTTCGAATCATCGTCTGCGCGGCGGCGGAGCGCCTTCGCCGCGGGAAGGAACTTCGCCAGCGTCGCGGTGAGGCGACCGGAATCGATCGGCTTGGTGAGATATCCGTCCATGCCGGCATCGAGGCAGCGCTGCTCGGTGCCGGGCAGCGCGTCGGCGGTCAGCGCCACGATCGGCAGGCGCGCGCGGCCGTCCGTCTCCTGCCCGCGGATCGCCGCGGTCAGCTCGAAGCCGTCCATCTCCGGCATATGGAAGTCGGTCAGCAGCAGGCCGTAGCCGGGGCTGGCCTCGTAGCGCGCCAGCGCCTCGCGGCCGTCCTCGGCCATCTCGTGCGCGTAGCCCCGCTGGGCGAGCAGACGCGAGACCACGATGCGGTTGGTGGCGTTGTCCTCGGCGACGAGGATCAGCACGCCGGCGGCGCGCGCGGTCTCGACTGGCGGCGGCGCGAAGCCGGTCTCCTCCGATCCGGTTTCGGCGCCAGCCTCGTCGAGGTCGGCGCGGCCGAGTGCGGCCGCGACCGTGAGCCAGAGACGGCGGCGGCGGAGCGGCAGCGTCATCGTCGAGAACAGCCCGGCGCGGTCGGCCTCGGCGAGGGTGGAGGCCATGCCGCGCGGTGCGGCGAGCGCGACCTTTCGACCCTGGGCTGCGAGCGCGCGGCCGATCGCCAGCGCTCCCTCGCGGTCCGACGTCGCGGCGAGGAGCACGAGGTCGCTTTCCGCGAGCTCGTCGTCGAAGCCGGCGAAGACAGGCGCTATCCCGGCGGCGGCGAGCAGCCGTTCGAGCGCGCGGCGCTGCGGGCCCTCGAAGCCGAGCACGGTCACGCGGGCGTCGTCGATCGCCGGATCCGGCTGTTCGGCCATCGGCGAGACCACAGGGAAGGGAAGCTCGAGCCAGAAGGTCGAGCCTTCTCCTGGCGTGGAGTCCACGCCGATCCTGCCGCCCATCATGTCGACGAGGCGCTTGCAGATCGAAAGCCCGAGGCCGGTGCCGCCGTACTTGCGCGAGGTCGAGGTGTCGGCCTGGGCGAAGGCCTGGGCGAAGGCCTGGAACAGGCGGCCGCATTGCTCGGCTGTGAGCCCGATGCCGGTGTCGACGATCTCGAAGCGAAGCCGCTCGGCACCCTCGATCGAGTTCAGCCGCTCGACCTTGAGCGTGACGCCGCCGGCCTCGGTGAACTTGACCGCGTTGCCCATCAGGTTGAGCAAGATCTGGCGGAGCCGCGTCGGATCGCCGATCAGGCCGTCGGGGATGCGCGGGTCGAGGTCGACCGTCAGCGCCAGGCCCTTCTCGTCGGAGCGTCCCGCGATCAGCTCGCCCGCGCCCTCGACCACGTCGAGCAGCGAGAATTCGACGGACTCGATGTCGAGCTTGCCGGCCTCGATCTTCGAGAAGTCGAGGATGTCGTTGATGATGGTGAGCAAGGCGCGCGCCGATCCGCGGATCACCTGGCTCATCGAGCGCTGGTCGGACGAGAGCTTCGTCTGCTCCAGCATCTCGGCCATGCTCATGACGCCATTCATCGGCGTCCGGATCTCGTGGCTCATCATCGCCAGGAACGACGACTTCGCCTTGGTCGCTTCCTCGGCCGTGTCCTTGGCGGCGCGGAGCTCGTCGTCGCGTTCCTTCCGTCGCGTGATGTCGCGGAAGAAGCTGCAGATGAATTCTCGGTCGCGGGTGGCGATGTACTTGCCGGTGGTCTCGATCGGGATCAGGTGGCCGTCGGCATGGCAGGCCGTGCGTTCCATCGGCGTGGTGCGGACGTCGGCCTTCACCAGCTTCCAGATCGTGTCGAAGTGTTCCTTGCCGAGGTCCGGGATGAAGTCGCCGACCTGGCGGCCGTGCAGCGATCCATGCGGGTAGCCGCCGATGATGGCCGCCATGGCGTTGGCCTCGACGATGACGCCGGCGCGGTCTATCCAGATGATGCCTTCGGCGGCGTTCTCCAGCGTGAAGTAGGCAACGCTGAGCTCGTCGTTGGCTGCCTGCACCTGGCGGAAGGTGCGGCCGACGACGAAGTAGGTCAGCACGAATAGCGCGATCAGCACGCCGAGGTAAGTGGCCGCCGGCAACGCGTAGACGTGGGCCACGGCTGCCTGGAGCCGGGCCAGCGGCAGCACCTCGATCAGCGTCCACGGCGCCGCCTCGAAGCGGCGGAAGGTGACGACGGTGCCGTCCTCGACGATCTGGCCGATGCGCTTCTGCGTCAGCGTGCCGAGCACCGTGCCGTGCAGGCTCGCAGGCAGGCGCTCGACCAGCGGGATCATCGCGCTCGAGTTCGAGGCGGACTCCGCCAGGACCACGCGCCTGGCGTCGGTCAGCATCAGCGTGCCCTCGCTGTCCGCGGCGCGAAGGAAGTTCTGCAGGTCGGACACCGCGACTTCCATCGAGACCACGGCGGCGAGATGGTTGCCGTCGTAGATCGGCGTGCCGTGGCCGACCACCGGGCCCATCGCCGCGTCGCTTCTGTAGACCGGTGTCCAGAACGAAGCGCGGCCGGGATTGGCCTGCGGCAGCCCGAATTGATAGGTGTCGGCGACGAAGAAGCTCTCGTCGAAGTCGCCTTTCGGCCGCCACGGATAGACGTAGGCGACGCCGCGCGGCGTGGCGACGGAGATCGAACCCACGTAGTTGTTGAGCTCGTGCACGGTGCGGATCGCGCGCGTGAGGTCGAGCGCGATGCTGCCGTCCTCGGCCATCTCCTGCCGCGATCCCGCGACGCCGACCGCCTGGGCGCGGAGTCCATCGATTGCGAACAGGTTGCCGGTGTCGACGCCGCGCTCTTCCTGGGTGAGGCCGTCGAGGCTGTAGATGTCGTCGTCGGCGACCTCGAGCCAGCGCTCGATGCGTTTGTCGAGCGGCGGCGCGAAGTCGGAGTGGCGTTCGCGGATGAAGCCGTCGGCGCGACCGCGCAGCACGACGACGAGGTCCTCGATCCGGCGCACGCGGATCTCGAGCTGGGTCTTGGCGATCTCCAGCGCGTCCTGGCGCTCGGCCAGCGCCTGACGGAAGTCGCGGTCGATCACCAAGGCGATCGCGCCCGCCGACGCGACCAGCACCAGCGCGAACGCCGCGACGACGATTCTCGTCGGCTCGGCCGTGATCCATTTACGCAACCCCATGGCGTTATCTTACGCCAGTGCAGCGATGATAGGTATTTTCGTAAAGTTGCGCGGAATGCGTCTAAACTCTGGGCTTAACAGGGTTAACGCCCTCGGATTGTTCCGATTTCGGACGCTCGGCTAGAGCGTTACGTGCCCGCGCCTTTCCGCGAGCGGGTAAACGCACAGCAAGACGGCGAAGCGTAGCGAAGACTTACGCCACCAAGCGACCGACCATGGTCGTTACGCCGGCGCAGTACCTTTCAGAACTGCGTCGATCCGCGACTTCAAGTGATTCAACGACACCGGCTTCACCAGGTACCCGTTGGCGTGGTTCTCCTTCGCCATCATCACGGTCTCCTTGTTGCCGTCGCTGGTGAGCATGACGACCGGCGTCGCCGCGATCATGCGGGTGGGATGGCCGCGGAGAAGCTTCAGGTATTTGAGACCGTCGACCGGCTCCATGTGCACGTCGCAGAGCACGACGGTCGGGCAGGTCCTGATCGTCTCGTCGAGTCCCGCCTTGCCGTCGGCGGCCTCGTGGATGGCGCGGATGCCGAGCTGCAGCAGCATGTTCTTGATCAGCTTGCGCACGCTCGTCATGTCCTCGATCACGAGGACGCTGACATTCTCGTACGGATGCGGGTCGGCCATCGCGACGCTACCTGCGGCTCAGCTTCTTGATGTCCGGCACCGGCCGGCGAAGCTCGGGATCCGTGGCGAAGAGCTGCTCCAGCGCATGTGCCGATTCCAGCGTGAAGCGGTCGGCGCGATGCGGGCCGGTGACCATCAGCCCGAAGGGCGTGCCGGTAGGTTCCTTGCCGCAGGGGATCGAGGTCGAGGGATGGCCGGTCAAGGTCATCGCATAGGTCAGCGCGAGCCAGTGGAAGTAGGTGCGCGTCGCCTTGCCGTTGATCTTGTCGGCGTAGAGCTGGGTCCACGGGAACGGCGGCACCGAAACCGTCGGCGACAGGATCAGGTCGTATTCCTTATGGAATTCCTGCACGCGGCGGAAGATGCGGGTCTGCTCCGCATGCGCCCAGGCGACGTCGGCCGCCGAGTAGCCGAGCCCTTCCTCGTAATTGGCGATGAGGTTGGGGCCGAGCATGTGGCGGCGCTTCTCGTAATGCTCCTTGAATCCCGCGAGGAAGCTGACGGCGCGCAGGATCTCGAAGGCGCGATCGGCTTCGCCCATGTCAGGCGTCGCCACGTCGCACTTCGCGAAGACCGAGCGGAAGCGCTTCACGCGGTCCCGGAAGGTCTTCCGGATGCGCGTGTCGACCGGGCAGAAGCCGAAATCCTCGGTGACCGCGACGCGAAGCTGCGAGAGGTCGACCGGGCGAAGCTCGGCGAAGTGGGAGTCGTTCGGCGTCGAGAACGGATCCATGCTGTCGTAGACCGCGATCGCGGAGAGCATGAGGGACGCGTCCGCCGTGGTGCGGCCCATCGGTCCCAGAACCGAGAGTGGTGTCCAGCCGAGGCCCCGGCGCTCCGACGGCACCAGGCCGGGCGATCCCCGCACGCCGACCACGCCGCAGAACGCGGCGGGAATACGCAAGCTCCCGCCGGTGTCGGAGCCGGTGCAGAGCGGCAGCATCGAGGTGGCGAGCGCCACCGCCGAGCCGCCGGAGGAGCCGCCGCAGATCCGCTTCGGATCGAAGGGATTGCCGGTCGGGCCGAAGACCGGGTTGTTGGTATTGGCGCCGGCGCCGAACTCGGGAACGTTGGTCTTGCCCACGACGATCGCGCCCGCCCGCCGGCAGGACGCGACCATGATGCCGTCCTGCTTCGGGTAGTTCTTGGCGAAGATCGGCGAGCCGGACGTGGTCGGCATGCCCTCGGCGTCGTCGAGGTCCTTCACGCCGAGCGGGATGCCGTGCAGCGGGCCTAGATAGTCGCCGCTCATGACCATGCGCTCGGCCGCCTTCGCCTCCTTCTCGGCGCGAGGCCAGACGGTCGATGTCACCGCGTTCAGCGTCGGGTTCACCGCCCGAATCCGCTTCTTGCAGCTCTTCAGCAGCTCGACCGGCGAGATCTCCTTCGTCCCGATCATGCGGCGCAGCTCGACGGCGGAGAGATCGCAGAGTTCGGTCATGGGGCACTCGTGAGTGAGGTAACGCGGTAGGCGACTGTCGCTTGGGCGACCTTAGGTTGGCAAGCGCGAGCGACACGGCGCGATCTGTAAGTGTGCCCATCGTGGGCGCTGCTTCGTACCCCCTCCCCCGGCTGCGTAGCAGACGGGGGAGGGACGGGGTGGGGGCCGAGCGAAGCGAGGGCGGCGGAGATGGAGTACGCGGCGGCTGTCACCGGCGCTTTCGCGCCGGCCCCCACCCTAACCCTCCCCCGCCCTTCGGTCGGGAGAGGGGACACGAGGTGCGCTTCGTAGAAGGTCTACCCGTTCACCTGCCCATGAACCTCGAGTGTCGCCGCCAGCGTGCGGAACGCATCCGCGGCGGTGATGATCGGCGTCTCTTGGCCTCGGATCACGGCGGCGAAGTGCTCGATCTGGCGGTCGAGCGGGTCGGCGCGCTCGACGCCCATGCGGAAGGCGGACAAGGGCACCGTCCAGCTGCGCTCGCCCTCGTAGCCCCAGCGCTTGAGGCTCGGCACGGCGAGGGAGCCGTGCGTGCCGGCGATCAGGTAGCAGTCCTCTTCGGTCTTCGGGAACGCGGCGTTCTCGCCCGAGGTGTGCTCCCAGCTCCAGGGTGCCGCGGCCGCGTCCGACAGCGCGATGGTGCCGAGCGCACCGCTCTTGAAGCGAAGGATCGCGACGCCCGAGTCCTCCACCGGAAATCCGCGCAGCGCCCGCGATCCCATCGCCTTGATCTCCGCGATCTCGCCCAGCATGAAGCGGAGGTCGTCGATCACGTGGATCAGGTTGATCAGCACCGGCCCGCCGCCGGGCTCGCGTCGCCAGGCCGTGTCGAAATAGGGGTCGGGCTTGAGGAAGGTGGTGAAGGCCGACGCGGTCGCGATGCGGCCGAGCTCTCCCTGCTTCACCGCCGTTCGCGCCGCCTGCAGGATCGGGTTGTGCCGGCGGTGATGGCCGACCAGCACGGCCACGCGCGTGCGCTCCGACGCTTCGACGATCCTCTCGGCGTTCGCCAGCGTTTCCGCCAGCGGCTTCTCGATCAGCACCGGGATGCCACGCGCGATGCAGGCAAGCGCCTGGTCGGCATGCATCGCGTTCGGCGTCGCGACGATCACGCCGTCGAGCTTTTGCGCCGCCAGCATCGCGCCGAGATCGTCATAACAAGAGACGCCATGCTCGGCCGCGAGCGCCTTCGCCGCCGGCGCGGGATCGGCGATCGCCGCCAGCCTGGCGCCGCTCGCACGCTGGAGCCGAAGGATATGCGCCCGCCCGATCAGGCCGGCGCCGGCGATGCCGATGGCGACTTTTGTCTCTGTCATGCGGGCGCGACTGTCGCGAAGCGGGGAGAGGTTGGCAAGCACGAGACGATGAAGGAGCATCGCGTCCGCCTTGTGTCCCCTCCGAGCGACGCGCCTCTTATCCCCTCCCTCGCGTCGTACGCGGGGGAGGGTT
>CAZZLX010000101.1:0-9503 GCA_964655235.1 uncultured Rhizobium sp. | reverse complement strand
GCGTCGGCGCCTTCGGCCAGGGCCCGGCCCGGACCCAGCGCGACCACGACGGCGACGATGCAGATCAGGCCCACCCGAACCAGTTGACGACTCCGTCTAGTCCGTTCGCGCGATCGTCCGTGTGACACCGCTTCGCTTCAGCCTGTCCAAGGCCTGATCGCCCTGGGCGGTCTCCAGGATGTAGGCCCCGTCCGGCAACGGTCCGCGCACGATCCCGAGTTCCGCTTCAGACAAGGCCGCCCGGATCGCCGCAACTGAGGCGTCCTCGACGAATTGCACGGCGTACCGCGTCTGGACAACAACTATCTTCTGCGCGGGTCCGGGCCCCGAGGCGGTGCGGTAGATCGATACCGGCGCGTTGAGCCAGGCGAGTGCCGCGCCCTCGACCACTGCGATCAGTACGGCTGCTGCCAGAGCCGGTTTGAGCCAGCCCGGCGCGGATATTGCGATCCGGCTCTCGTTCGCGGCCGCCTCTGCGAGCAGCGCGTCCGGATCGATCGAGTGCGGCATGGGCAGCGGGGCCGTGGCGACCGCTGCCTGCAGCCGCCGTTCCTCGTCCAGCGCGAGTCGCAATTGCGGGGAGTGCGCGAGGGCGGTCTCCACCCGGCTGCGCTCCTCGGGCGAGAGCTGGCCCGAGACGTACCAGGGCAGCAGCAGTTCCTCTTCGGGGATGTCGACTTGTGGGTCCATGGCGTCACGGCTCCTCGACGCCCGATTCCGCCAGCAGCGTCTTCAGGCGTTTGCGCGCGTAGAACATGCGCGTCTTGACGGTGTTGACCGGGCAATCGACGACCCCGGCGATCTCCTCGACGGACAACTCCTCGCGATAGGCGAGGTGCAGGACCTCACGGTGCTCGACGCTGAGACGATCCATCAGCTTGCCGACGAGGTCGGCGAGCGAAGCCCGCCCGAGGGAGTCCTCAGGACTGGGCGAGGGATCGGGGATCTCGGCCATCGCTTCCTCGTCGAGCGCGCCCTCGCGGGAACGCCGGAGGTAGTCGATCGCCTTGTGGCGGGCGATGCCGAACAGCCAGGTCGAGACCGTCGACCGGCCGCCGAACCGTCCTGCTCCCTTCCACAGCTCCAGCATCGTCTCGTTCATGAGCTCGTCGGCGATATGAGACAGACGGACAAGGCGCGAGAGATAGGCGTGCACGGGGCGCTGAAAACGACGGAACAGCCAGCGGAAGGCGACGTGATCGCCTCCGGCCACCTTCTCCACGAGGTGACGCAGGTCCGCTTCGGCCACCCGTTTTCCAGGCCCACCCTCGGCCATCCCTCCCCTTTCCCGTCCGTCGCGTCGAACGCCGATTTGGTTCAAATCCGGTTGCATCCCAGTATAAGGTGCCCCGCCGAATTCAAGGGAGGGAACCGGGAAATGGCCAAGAAAGCGAGTCGTCCGCTCGTCTACGTTGCGGACAAGCCCGACACGGGGCCGGCGCATGCGATCACGCGCGAGCGGATCAAGTCCGCGGCCAAGCGCCATCCCGGGGTCTTCGACAAGGTCGACATCGTCTATGGCCTGAAGCCCAAGGACCTTGCCGAGGCGGAGATCGTTCTCGGCGTCGCTTTCGATCCGCTGACCCTGCGCAAGGACGCGCCGAAGCTCAAGTGGATCCAGTCGCTGAACGCCGGCGTCGAGAAGCTGGCGCCGAAGATGGATCGGAGCTTCGTGCTGAGCAACGCGTCGGGCCTGCACGGCCCGAAGGGCGGCGAGTTCGCTCTGGCCAGCATGTTCGTCCTCAACAACGCCATCCAGAATTTCGTCGGCAGCCAGCGCAGGCGCGAGTGGAAGCCGGTCTTCACCACGCCGATCGAGGGGAAGACCGTCGTCATCTGCGGCACCGGCGGCCTGGGCCTGGCTTCTGCCAAGCAGGCGAAGAAGCACAAGATGAACATCATCGGCGTCAACACCACGGGCAAGAAGGTGCCGGGCTTCGACAAGGTCGTGAAGTCGAAGGACATGTCCAAGGTGTTCCCGAAGGCCGACTTCCTCCTGGTGACGCTGCCGATCACCAAGGGCACCGAGAACCTGATCGACCGCAAGCTGATCGACCTGCTCCCGAACCATTGCGGCATCGTCAACATCGGCCGCGCCCGCGTCATGGACTACGGCGCGATGGTCGATCGCCTCAAGGCAGGCACGCTCGCCGGCGCGGTCTGCGACGTGTTCGATCCGGAGCCGCTGCCGGCGGATTCGCCGCTGTGGGACGTGCCGAACCTGATCGTCAGCCCGCATGCCGGCGTCGACGACGGCTCGGTCTATGTCGACCGCGGCCTCGACATCTTCGCCGACAACCTGAAGCGCTACCTCTCGGGCCGGAAGCTCCGGAACGTCATCGACTACGACGCCGGCTACTAGGTCCGAAGGTCTTCAGGCAATGACCGGCACCAACCGGCCACGGGTCCTCGTGGCCGGGATGCAGTACGAGGTCAACAGCTTCGCCGCCGGCACCGGGACGCTGGAGATCTTCAAGACCCGCCGCCTGGCGGAAGGCGACGAGGTCTTCGCCACCAGCCGCGGCGACGAGATCGAGGGCGCCCGCAAGGTCGCGGCCCGCCGCGGCATCGACCTGGTGCCGATCTTCATCACCTTCGGCGGTGCCGGCCCGCTCCTGGACGACGAGGTCTACCACTACTGCCGCGACAGGATCCTCGCCGGGGTCACGCGCGAGGCGGGCCGGATCGACGGCATCTACCTGCCGCTGCACGGCGCGATGGCGGCGCGCAGTTGTCCCGATGCCGAGGGGGACCTGGTCACCCGCATCCGCGAGATCGTAGGCCGCGAGGTCCCGATCGTCGCGACCTTCGACATGCACGCGAACTTCACCGCGGAGATGGCGAGGGGGCTCGACGCCGCGGTCGGCTTCAAGACCTGCCCGCATGTCGATTACCCGGAAACCGGCGAGGCCGGGATGGAGATCCTGGCCAAGGCGATGGCCGGCGAGGCGAAGCCCAAGCTGATCCACCGCAAGGTCCGCATGATGACCTCGGCCGAGGGACACGACACCACCACCGGCCCGATGACGGAAGTCATCGCGCTGCTGCGCGAGGTCGAGAAGACTCCGGGCGTGCTGTCGGCGACGGTGATCGCGCCGCAGCCCTGGATGGACGTGCCCGAGCTCGGCTGGTCGGTCCTTGTCGTCGCCGACGGCGACGCGTCGATGGAGGAGGGACGGCGCCAGGCGGATCGGGTCGGCCGCCATGTCTGGAGCATGCGCGAGCGCTTCCGCTCGAACCGGATCCCGATCGAGGAGGCCTTCGACGCGGTCGCCGCGAGCGACGCCGACCAGAAGCCGTTCGTGCTGTCGGATGCATCGGACGCGCCCTCGGCCGGCAGCTTCGGCGATTCGACGGTCGTTCTCCAACATGTGTTAAGCCGGTCGCCGCTCCAAGGTCCGCTGCTGCTGACGCTCACCGATCCAAAGGCGACGGACGTCTGCCACAAGGCCGGCGTCGGCGCCGTGCTGACGCTGACGATCGGCGCGGCATTCCAGCCGATCTACTACGAGCCGGTGACCGTCGAGGCGCGTGTGGTGGGTGTCTATGACGGCAAGTACCGGTCCGAACTGCCGCCGATGAATTTCGATGCCGGCCGGCGCGCGGTGATCCAGGTCGCCGGCTACATCCGGATTCTCCTGAGCGAGAAGCCGGTCATCACGCTCGACCTCAAAGGCTACGAGGCGTCGGGCCTGTACCCGCGCGAGGCGAAGACCGTCATCGTGAAGTCCGCCGGCCAGTTCCGCGGCTTCTACTCGCCCTTCGCCCATCGCATCATCGAGCTGGATACGCCGGGACCTGTCGACAGCATCCTGCCGCGCCTGCCGTTCAGGAACATCACGCGGCCGCTGTGGCCGTTCGATGCCGACCTCGCCGAGCCGTGGGACGCCGGCGCCTCGTCCTAGCGCCGATCCCGTTACCGCGTCGCGCGACACGTTCGCAGCACTCCATCGAAAGCTTCAAGCGCGCGGAACAAATCGTCCCGAGCGCCAGTTACGCATTCACGAACGCGCGCGAAAAATCGCGGTCACAGCGTAGAGATGCGGAGACGATGATGGACAATGAACGAATGAAGTCGGACGGCGGCGAGTCCGGCGCGATGTCGACGCTCAAGGAGAAGATGTCGTCGGCCGCCGGCGCCGCCAAGGAGCAGCTCTCCTCGACGATGGAGACGCTCAAGGAGCAGACCAGCGACCTGGTCGAGCCGATGAAGGAAAGAGCCGTCGACATGGCCGAGCGGCAGAAGGAAACCGGCGCGATTCAGATCGATCGCGTCGCCAAGGTCGTGCACACCGCCGCCGACGCGATCGAGAAGGAGATCCCGCAGGCGGCCGGATACATCCATTCGGCGGCGGCCGGGCTTGAACAGGCGTCGAGCGCGATCCAGAACCGCAGCGTCGGCGAGCTCGTGGATTTCGTCGAAGACTTCGCGCGCCGCAACCCGGCGGCGTTCTTCGGCAGCACGGTCCTCGCCGGATTCGTGTTCTCGCGCTTCCTCAAGAGCTCGGGGTCGCGCCGGTCCACCCAGGCGATGGGGAACTCCGGTGCGTGACGCCAGCGGCCGCGGTATTTCCGACATCTTCGGCGACATCACCGACGCCTTGACGACGCTGGTCCGCAAGGAGATCCAGCTCGCCCGCGCCGAGATCACCGAGAAGGCCGGGTCGATCGGTTCCTCGCTCGGCGTCGTCGGTGCCGGCGCGATCCTGCTGCTGTTGGCGATGATCTTCGTCCTCCAGGGCGTCGTCGCGCTGCTGGTATCGGCGGGGCTCTCGCCGATGGCGGCGAACCTGATCGTCGGCTTCGTCGTGCTCGTGATCGGCGGCATCGCGGTCTCGGTCGGGCTCAGCCGCCTGCGGGCGTCGAACCTGGTGCCCGAGCGCACGATCGACCAGCTTCAGCGCGACGCCGCCGTCGCCAAGGACCAGCTCCATCTTTCACCCAAGCATTCCGAGAGCATGTCATGACCCTGCGTTCCGCCGCTCAGATCGAGCGTGAAACCGAAGCCACGCGCGCCCGCGTCAGCGACCTTCTGGAAGAGCTGCGCGAGCGCATCTCCCCCGGCGTCATCGTCGACCAGGTACTGGGCTATACCGAGGACGGCGCCGGCAAGGGGTTCGTCCAGACGCTCGGCGACCAGGCGCGGCGCAATCCGCTGGCCTGCGCGATCATCGGCGTCGGCGTCGCCTGGCTGATGATGTCCGACCGCCGGATGGCGACGAACGGCGGCTACGCGCCGTCGGAAGGTGCCGGAACCGGCGACGGCATGCTGAAGGCCGCGGGCAACGCGGTCGAAGCGGTCAGCGGCGCCTTCGACAAGGCGTCGTCGGTGGCCACGACCGTCAGCGACAACGCTTCCGCCGGATACGCCGCGACCTCGGAAGCGACCCGCCACTTCGCCGACCAGGTGAAGAGCAAGGTCGTGTCGATCGAGGAGAGGGCGATGGACATGGCGCGCCAGGGCCGCGAGCGGATCGCCAGTGCGGGCATGGCGGCCGGAACCCGCAGCTGGGATCTCCTTACCGACCAGCCGCTGGTGACCGCCGGCATCGGGCTTGCGGTCGGCGCGGCGCTCGGCGCGATGCTGCCTTCGACCGAGACCGAGGACGAGCTGCTGGGTAGCTACAGCGACGAGATCAAGGAACAGGCTCAGGAAGTGGCGGGCGAGCAGTTCGAGAAGATCAAGTCCGTGGCCGGTCAGGCAGCGTCGGTCGCCAAGGAAGGCGTCGAGCAATTGGCCTCGGAAATGCTGCCGGACGACGACGGCATGGCCGAGGAGGATGCGATGGCACGGCAGGCAGTTGCCGAGGTCGATACGACGCTGCCACGGCATTGACGAGCGTTGGGCTAAGACCGGGGCGCCTTCATCGGCGTCCCGGTTCTGGAACCCCCCGTCGGCCTAGGCCGCCGGGATCCTTCTGTCCGGAAAACACTCCTGGACCTTGGCCAGCAGCGCTTCGCGGTTGAAGGGCTTCACCAGGGTCGCCGTGGCGCCCAGCTGCTTCGCCATCAGCAGCAGGTCGCCCTGCGTCCCGATATTGCCCCCGCCCGACATCGCGAGGATCGGCGTCGCCGCGTCGTTCTTCCGAATCTCCATGATGGTGGCGATCCCGTCCTTCTCCGTCATCACGATGTCGGTGATGATCAGGTCGAAACGCTCCGCATGAAGATACTCTAGCCCTTCGGCGCCATTGTGCGCGATGCGTACGCTCGCCGGCGCCAGCATCTTCGCGGTGAGGACGGCGAAGAACTTGTCGTCCTCGATCAGCAGGATCTTCTCAATCATCGGGCGAGAAGAAGCGCGCGCGCCCGCCGGATTGCAACCAGCTTTCGCGCAAATCCACCGAAAGTATTGGGCCCGGGGGTCACGCGGCGACGTCGATGACGATCATCATCCCGCCGTGGTCGTTCCCGTCGTGGTTCGTCGCGTGGTGGTTGATGTGGCAATGGAGCATCCACTTGCCGGGCCGCGTCGGCGTCCATTCGACGTCGTAGCGCTCGCCGGGACCGACCAGCACGGTGTCTTTCTTCAGGCGCGCCGGCTCCGGCACCGGATAGCCGTCGGTGCTGGCGATCGTGAACGGCGCGCCATGGAAATGGATCGGGTGGATGAACTGGCCGGTGCCGAGAAGCCGGAACAGGAGCTTGTCGCCGACCTTCGCCTTGATCGTCTCGACCGACGGAAAGGCCTTGCCGTTGAAGGTGAAGTGGGTCGGCATCATGCCTTCCATCTGCATCGCGGGCTGGGTCGTCCCGTTTGGCTCCACGCGCCACTCGCCCATCTGGATCAGGTACTCGCCGGCATAGGCCGGCGCGTTCGGGTCCTCGATGATGAAGGCGCCATAGAGGCCGAGCGCCTGCTGCCGGTCGGCATGGACATGCGTGTGGTACATGAAGGTGCCGGGCGTGTTCGGGATCGTGAACGCGTAGGTATGCGTGGCGCCCGGCGCAATCGGCTTCTGGCTCAAGCCGGCGACGCCGTCCTGGTCGAACGGCACGTCGACGCCGTGCCAGTGGACTGTGGTCGGCTCCGAAAGCTTGTTAGTCACCTTGATGCGGACCTTCTCGCCCGGCTTCACGCGGATCGTCGGCCCCGGAACCTGGCCGTTATAGGCGAGCGCGTCCACCATCACGGTCGGCAGGATGTGCCACTTGATCGCGCCGGTGGCGAGTTCGAACTCGCGCACGCCGTCGACGGTCTTCGAGGCGAGCGGCTGCGCGCCGCGCGTCTCGGGTGTTGCCATCGGCGCCGTTCGGCTCGCCGGTGCCGCGTGCTGATGGCCGGTGGCCGGGGCGGGCGCGGGATGCTGATGGCTCTGCGCCATCGCCGGGGTCGCGAGCAGCAGCGTTGCGAGGAATGCGCGGATCATTTGGAATCTCCTTTCGGCCGCCAGCTTCTGAGCGTGAGCGCATTGGCGACGACGCTGACCGACGAGAAGGCCATGGCGGTGCCGGCGATCAGCGGGCTCAGGGACCCGATCGCCGCCACCGGGATGCCGACGAGGTTGTAGACGAAGGCCCAGAACAGGTTCTGGACGATCTTGGCGTGGCTGCGCCGGCCGAGATCGAGCAGCGCCGGGACGAGGGTCAGGTCCGGGCGCATCAGCCCGACCTTGGCGGCTTCCATCGCGACTTCGGCGGCGCCGCCGACGGCGATTCCGAGGTCGGAGGCCGCGAGCGCCGGCCCGTCGTTGACGCCGTCGCCGACCATCGCCACGACGTGGCCCTGCTTCTTCAGCTTCTCGATCTCGGCGACCTTGTCTTCGGGCATGACCTCGGCAACGACGCGGATGTCGCCGAGGCCGGCGGCGATCTTGGTCGCCGCGCCGCGGTTGTCGCCGGTCAGCATGACGACCGAGACGCCGCGTTCAGTCAGCGCGTGGATCGCGTCAAGTGCGCTCTCGCGGATGGTGTCGGCGGTGGCGATGAGGCCGCTGAGGCGGTTGTCCACCGCGACGAAGACCGCGGTCTTGCCCTCGGCTTCCAGGGCCGCGGCGTCGGCAGCCAGCGGATCGATGGCGATGCCGAGAGCCTCCATCAGCCGCCGGTTGCCGACATGAACGAGACGCTGGCCGAACTCGGCCTCGACGCCGTAGCCCGGCCGTGCGCGAAGCTCGCTCGGCGTCGTCAGCGGCAGTCCTTCGCTCCGCGCACGTTCGACCATGGCGCGCGCCAGCGGATGCTCGCTGCCGAGCTGGGCGGACGCAGCATGGGTGAGCAGAGGCGCCGGCTCGCCCGAGATCACCTTCACGTCGGTTACCTCAGGCCGGCCTTCGGTCAGCGTGCCGGTCTTGTCGAAGACGACGACGTCGATCTTGCGCGCCATCTCCAATGCCTCGGCGTCGCGGATCAGGAGGCCGGCCTTGGCGCCGGCGCCGACCGCGACCGAGACCGCCGCCGGCGTCGCCAGTCCGAGCGCGCAGGGGCAGGAGATCACCAGCACCGCGACGGCGCTGATCATCGCCTGCGCGACGTCGCCGGTGAGGAGCCACGTGCCGAGCCCGCTCAGCACCGCGATCCCGAGCACGACCGGCACGAACACGGCGGCGATGCGGTCGACCAGCCGCTGCACCGGCGCCTTGGAGGCCTGCGCGCGCTCGACCAACCGTACCATGCGCGCGAGCCTGGAGGCCGAGCCCACGGTCGTCGCCTCGACCTCGAGCAGGCCGGTGCCGTTGACGCTGCCGCCGATGACGGAGGCGCCCGGCGTCTTCGCTACGGGCCGCGACTCCCCGGTGAGCAGCGACTCGTCTACGTCGCTGAGGCCGAGGCGGACGATGCCGTCGAGCGGCACGCGCTCGCCCGGGCGGACGAGGATCCGCTGGCCGCTCCTGATCTCGTCGATCGGGCGCTCGACGACCGTGTCTCCTTCCTTGAGGTGTGCGACCGTCGGCTGCAGCCTGGTCAGCGCCGCCATGGCGTCGCCGGCCCGCCGCTTGGCGCGGCTCTCCAGCCACTTGCCGAGCAGCACCAGCGCGATCACCACGGCGGCGGCCTCGAAGTAGAGATACGCTTCGTGGCCTTCGAGCCAGAGCCAGACGCTGAGGCCGAAGGCGGCGGAGGTGCCGAGCGCGACAAGCGTATCCATGTTCGCTGTCTTCGCCCGTGCCGCGCGGAAGGCGCCGCGATAGAAGCGCCAGCCGAGCACGAACTGCAGCGGTGTCGCCAGCGCGAGCTGGATCCATACCGGTAGCCCGAGCCCCAAGACCATGTCGACGACGAAGGGCGCGGCGAGGAGGAGCGCCAGTGCGACGACGAGCGGCTCGCGGTCGGGCTTCGCCTGAGGCTTCGTGCCTTCGGGCAGCTTCGCCGCGTAGCCGGCGCGATCGACTGCGGCGGCGAGCGCGCCTGGCGTCGCCGTCCCGGCGAGAACCTGCACGCGGGCCGACTCCGTCGCCAGGCTCGCTTCCGCCTTGAGCACGCCCGGAACGGCGGCCAGCGCCTTCTCGACGCGACCGACGCAGGAGGCGGTCTGGCCCACATGACGTCGGATACGATCAGCT